>JBCDIR010000152.1:0-6425 GCA_038748735.1 Bacteroidota bacterium
CGGCATACTCTTAATCGGTGCAGTAGGACGCACGTTACTAGAGCAACAAGTCCCCGTTGTATTATTGGCGATTACTGCTTTGCTGGGAATTGCGGTCTGGAAGCGTTATCCAAAAGTATACTACTTTGAGTTGCTGGTATTCGTTCTGGGGACGTTGGGAATCCTGTGGGTGTTACCCTTTCGGATTTTCTTGTATTTCGGTTCGATAAGTTTTGATTTAATCCAGTTAGGTTGTCTACTCTTCACGGTTTACTTGCACAAGGGCAAACTGGGGGAACCGCTAAGTAGCAGGGGAGGTGTCCAACGTAAGCAGCCTCCTGCACCCGCAAAAGTAGCCGCTATGCAACGCAGATATGCGAAGCATTCCAAAGCAGAATTGGCTAAGATCGCCCATAGCCAATCTTTCCGTCCCGAAGCGAGAGCGGCGGCAAAATTGCTTTTGTCCAAGTATCAAGAAGAAGAATAAGCCTATTAGACTTATCCTGTGGGTCCTGAATGTGCGAAAGGCTAGCAAATTTTATTCTGAACAAGGCGAAAAACGTAGGCGATGCCTTAGCATCAGCGAGGCTTTTTAACGAAGTACAGGGTAAAATTTTGCAACTTGCAGCCATTCGAGGGCTCGCAGTATAAGTCTATTAATTCGGCGAAAAAGAACGCGTCATATCGGCTACCGTATGGATGCTGGTAACCTGCTCCTGCGTGAGGTAAACGTCCAGGGCATTTTCCAGGGTCGCTACCAAAAGTAGCATGTCTAAATCATCTAAATGGAGATCATCGACAAAATTCATATACGGTAGCAAACGTTGTGGAGAAACTTGCAGCGCCCAACTCATTGTGTGAACAACTTGTTGTGGGGTGGGCGTGGAGCTGGCAACGGTAGTAGTCGTAAATTCGGGTGTAATCATGGTATAAAAGGTCGTGTGCTTAGGTTCAGTGGGGATGCTCACATTGCGTATAGAACGACCGAAATTGATAATTGGTTGCCTGGACAATTGAAATTAGGACGAAAAATCGACCGACTGGTGTATATTGGGGGGTGAAAGGTTAATTTTTACACTTGAATGAAGTCTTCCCATGCCTGATCACTTCAAGAATGAGGTACCTTTTTTACGTCAATTGGCCAGTATTGAAGCGGGAATGGTCCAATTAGTGATTTATCTGCTACTCTGGTGGTGGGACGATTACTTGGCGTTCACGCTTAGTCTAATCGTTGGTGGAATTGCCTTTTGCTTGCTGTTGTTGTCTAAAATGGTAGAGTGGATAGACCGCTCACGGATACCGAATTTGTACTATCGCTTTATGATAATTTCCGTTTTGGCACCGCTGCTGGCTGGACTTATCGGTTGGTTATTGCTCGGCGGAATGACCTGGAACGATGGGTAAACGCTTGCTTTGCCATTGCAACACACTGGTACGGACGCACTTGCCTGACGGCAAGAGACGCATGGCAACCTGCCAGCTAGGTGCGTCTCTACTTGGGGGGCGCACTGTATTTTCGTACAAAGGTTTCCATATCGTCTACCATTTTTGGTGAACCGATGGCGATGCTTTCGCGTTGGTGCAGTTCGTTAACTGGGAGTTCCAAGATGCGTTCTAGTTGACAGGTGATGGCCCGTCCGCCCGCTTGCTCGACGATAAAAGACAGCGGATTGCACTCGTAGACTAGGCGCAGTTTTCCCTGTGGGTACTTACGCGTATTAGGGTAGAGAAAAATACCACCCTGGAACAAAATCCGGTGGACATCACTCACCATACTACCAATGTAGCGTAGGCGCAAATTAGCATCCGAACACTCGTCGATGTAGCGGCGCATTTCCACGTCAAATTTGAGGTAATAGCCCTGGTTGACGGAATAATAGTTGCCGCGCTCGGGGATGCGAATATCCCGGTGGCTGAGACAAAACTCACCAATACTAGGGTCGAGCGTAAAGCCGTTTACGCCCCGCCCCGTAGAGTAGACCAGGAGGGTAGAGGTACCGTACAGCACGTAACCCGCTGCGACCAATTCCGTACCTTTTTGTAGAAAATCCTCTTTGGTGCAGGTTTTGTCCATCGGCGAAATCCGGCGGTAGATGCCGAAAATCGTTCCGACGGAAACATTGACGTCAATGTTAGAAGAACCGTCGAGCGGATCGAATACCACGAGGTATTTAGAGGCCTTGCCATCAACGGGTTTGAGTGGAATGAAATCTTCGTCCTCTTCGCTGGCAATACCGGCGCACTCCCCGCTATTGCTCAAACATTCGATCAGTTTTTCGTTGGCAAATAAATCGAGCTTTTGGACTTCGTCTCCGGTAGCGTTTTCGGCTTCGGCCCGGCCCAGGATGCCAATGAGTCCGGCTTTGTTAACTTCGCGGTTGACAATTTTAGCCGCTACGCCAATATCACGTAATAAGCCCGTCAACTCTCCCGAAGCGTAAGGGAAATCTTTCTGCCGACGGATAATGAACTCATCCAGCGTGACTATTCGGTTCATGGTGTGGTGGTTTTAATTGGTTACCCAAAGATAGATACCGCAGCTCGAAATTCCTATCTCATTTCGAGTTCGGTATAGCAACCCCGCGACCCAACCTACGCCTGACGACTAGAATTTAGGACAAATTACTTTGAAGCGCTCCTTGCTCGGATGTACGTAAATGACGGACATTTCAAAAGCACCACGGGCGTTATTGGCCTCGTTCAAACCCGAAACGGTGATGTCGTAGCTCATGCCGAATTGCAAGCGCTCCATTTCTAAAATCATGCTCACCATTACGGCATCAGAACCGATTCCTTGTTCCAATTGGTTGGCCAAACGCCCCCAGACACCCGCGCGGATGGCAACTTCGCGCCAGTCGCGGTTATTGTAACGGAGGCTCAGACCACCCGTTACCATCATGGATTTTCCTTGCCCCATGACGGCTAGGGCAGGCAATAGTCCCAGTTCGCGGGTGACCCCAATTTGCCCACCAGCTTGCCCTACCCAGCGACGCTGCAAAGGAACGGTTACGCCCGGAATGAAGGAGATATTTGGTTCCAGTAAATGGTGAAAAGCTCCGCCGAAATAGAAGCTATTGTCCTCGTCGTGAACGTAGTAGTAGAGGAGACCTGCGTTCGCGTCCAGGAACATGTCCGTACGTAGCGGACCGTCGAAGGACTCGCCGTTGTCGGCATCTAAATCCAACCCTAGTTCGCCACCGCCTAAATCACCAAACTGCTCCGTAAACCACAAATCGCCCCAGTCCATCGACCACTGACCGACACCAACTTGGGCACCGCCCACTAGGAAGTGCTGCGAACCCCGCTTGCGCCCGCGACCTAAATTCTTGAGGTAAGAACCACTGATAACCGCTTTGTTTCGCTGGAAATTAGATACACCTACTTCGTCCCGCATGGCGGCTAAGCCTACCGAATAGTAGTCATCCCGCCCCGACTTGCGCCGGTACTCAAAGCTAGCGGCGAGCGTGCGATACGCTTGATTACCCAAGATGGCGTAATTCTGCGTACGGTAATTAGCAATGAAGCGATACTCTCCCGAAAAAACGCCCGTCAGCGCCGGGTTCATTTGCACGGGAGCTGCGTAAAACTGACTGAAATGAGGGTCCTGTGCCTGGAGGTTTTGCGGGAACCAACTGACTAAAAACAGCAAAAGAACTACTGGAAAAGTAAATAAAGTTTTCATAAACGATGAGTTTGGAGTAGCCCGAGCTCTAGTTTTTACTAAAGCTCGAGCGGAGTGATCTAGCGAATAAGTGTTGTCTGACCGCGCAGGGTCTCTTGGGTACCATCTTCGTGAGTTACGTTAACGACCCAAACGTACACGCCGGGACCAACCGGATCGTCACGGAAAGTGCCGTCCCAACCAATGTCTTCGTTATTTACTTCGTAGGGTACCAGCGGATTGTCAAATAACAATTCGCCCCAGCGGTCGTAGACCTGGAAACTTTCTACTGTCGTACCCGCCCGTCCGTGTACGACGAGTAGGTCGTTAGTACTGTCATTATTGGGGGAAAAGCCCGTAGGCACTAACACCAATTTAGGTTTATCCACGAATATGCGAATTCGATCAATGGCCTCACAGCCTGCCTCGTCTATGGCGTAGACCTCGTAGTCAATGGTGTGGGTTGGGTTGGCGTTGGGCTGGGGACATTCCTCACAACTTAGGGTGCCGTCGTAGGGAGCGGACCAAACGAATTCCACAGCCCCCTGGGCATTTTGCGTCGCTGCGAGCAAGTCCCTATCCTCACCAAAAATGATGGTCAAGTCCGGTCCGGCGTCGATGGCAAATTGAGGTGGTTCGGTGATGAGGGCGGTAGTAGTGAATGTACAATTATTAATATCATCAATGAAAATGTTATAGTTGTCAGCCTCTAAACCAATGAGGGTATTGCTGGTCGTATAATTGATGCCATCTAAGCTGTAACGAAACGGCGGCGTACCTCCCTCAACCACGATTTCCAGACGACCGTCGCGGTCGCCGAAGCAGCTTACATTTTCTACTATCACACTAGCTTCTAAATTAGCGGGTTGGGTGACCGTCACCGTGCGGCTAACGTCACAACCGTTGCCGTCGACGAGCAGAATATCGTAGTCGCCAGCGGGTAGGTTATCCCTACTCAGTTGATTAGCGTTATCCGGCCAAGTGAATTGGTAACCACCTACTCCACCACTAGGGTTCAGGCTGATACTACCCGTGTTGGTTCCGAAGCATTCCACGTTTTTGACGGAGAAGTCAAAGTTAAGCGCCGTTGGTTCGTCGAGGATGGTGCTGGCTATTCCCTCACAGCCGATGGCGTCCGTAACCGTCACGGCGTAGGCACCTGCACTCAGATTAGTGGCCGTAGCATTAAGTTGATTACCCGCCGCTGTATCCCAAGCATAAGTGAAGTCACTCCCGTTCGGACTACTGGCGCTAACCGTTGCTGAGCCATCGGTGAATTGGAAGCAACTGGGGTCGATAGGGGCGATGGTGGCCACCACCGCAGCCGGATTATCCAAGGTGAATGACTGCGTAGTAGCGCAACCTTGCTGGTCGCTGACGGTAGCCGTATACGCTTGGCCACCCGGAAGGTTAGTACGGATAGCTTGATCAGTGGCGTCGTCGGCCCAAGCAATTGTGTAATCATTGGGTATGTTTAGCCCTCCGCTGATGTTTTCAATAACGAGTTCACCGTCTGCGAAGCCGTCGCAGGTAGGTGTAGTGGGTGACCAATCAAACGTAATCGGAGGCAGTTCTGTGAGTTCTACACTGGCAGTAGTCGTACAACCCGTTTCGTCTTCTACCGTTACCGTCGTCAGTCCCGGCATTTGATTCGTAACGCTGGCCGTAGTTGCCCCGGAGGCCCAACTGTAAGTGAAGTCAGTCCCCGTACCCCCACTGACCATTACCTCCGCTTCGCTGGCGTTCTCATTGGCGCAGCCTACTGAGGTTTGGGTGGCAACGGCCGTCAGTTCGGCGGGTTCGTCGATGGTAAATGTTACGTTGAGCGTACAGTCGTCGCTATCGCTGATAGTGTAACTGTAGTCGCCGGGTGCTAAGTCGCTAATGGACAGCTCTGTGTAAAATTCGCTATTCCCCAGCGCGTCCGTAATGACGACAAAGTAAGGCGCAACTCCGGCCGTGACATTGATCGTCAATTGCCCGTCATTCTGTCCAAAGCAAGAAATATCAGCGATGGTAGCTGGCGCAATCTCGAGGCCACAGAGATCAATAGTGCAAGTCGCTTCACCCGTCGGTAGCGGACAATCTATTCCAGGAAGGAAAGGACGGACGGCTACCGTCACTTCATCCCCGTTTTGTAGGTTTCCGACGGCAATTTGCAAATCGGTAATCGGACCTTGCCAAGCCTGCTGACCACTGGGTAGCGTGATTTGATATTCGTACTCCACTACGCCGGGTACAGCGTCCCAACTGTAAATGAGTTCACTGCCAATTTGCTCACAGCTGACCACTGGGGGCGGTAAATCCGCAATCACACTCACCAGGACGGTATCCATCAATTCACAATCGTAAGCATCTGTAACGGTCAAGATGTACTCCGTTGTACTAGTAGGTTGCGCTACGGGCGTATCGCTGTTCGGGTCGCTTAGCCCCACGCCTGGTGTCCACTGATAGCTGTAAACGTTTTCGTTATTGAACGTTATGGACCAACGCTCTAATTCTCCGAAAGCACTGGGCGCAAAGCGGTCCGACACGCGTAACTGCCAAGCACCGTTGAGCGGAGAGCCGATCAGGCCAGAAAAGTCCTGCTCGGGTGCCCATTCCCCTGTGTAGGGCTGGTCTGCTGTGGTGGTAGATTGAATGGGGGTGATCGCCGTTGGGGTAAAACACATATTGTTGAAAGCCGTACCCGCCTGGCCATTTTCCTGCGAGAGTAGGATCTGTTGCCCGCCCGGTGCGACGAGCGAAAACGTCACATCCGAAGCAAAATCGGTGATCATGTCGA
>JBCDIR010000153.1:0-6347 GCA_038748735.1 Bacteroidota bacterium
GCCGTCCATCGCCGCAGCGGGGGTATTAGGTCGTTCCGAATAAGTAAAAACGTGGAGGTAGCTGATAGGGAGTTCTTGCAAGAAATGGTAAGTCTCCAAGAAATCGGCCTCCGTCTCACCGGGAAAGCCAACGATGACGTCTACGCCGATACAGCAGTGGGGCATCCGACGCTTGATAGCCGCAACACGCTCCGCGTACAACTCTCGACGGTAGCGTCGTCGCATTGCCCGGAGCGTTTTGTTGCTACCCGATTGTAATGGCAGGTGAAAATGGGGCGCAAAGCGCTGAGAATCGGCCACAAATTCGATGATCTCTTCCGTACAGAGGTGTGGTTCGATACTGGAAATGCGAAAGCGTTCGATTCCCTCGACTTGATCAAGTTCGCGGATGAGGTCAATGAAGAGCGCTTCTTTTTTGGGGCGCACGCCCTCGATTACTTCCGTGCCGTTGCCGAAATCACCAATATTTACGCCCGTCAGGACGACTTCGCGCGTACCCATTTTGGCAATTTCCCGAGCATTAGCCACTACGCTCTCCACCGTATTGCTGCGGCTTTTGCCGCGCGCCAGCGGAATGGTACAAAACGAGCATTTATAATCACAACCGTCCTGTACTTTGAGGAAAGACCGTGTGCGATCTCCGAAGCTGAAAGCGTGGATAAAATCCTTGGCTTCCGTAACTGCCCCGGCCTGTACTAAACCCTTACCCGGCCCCTGACTCAGATCGTCGATGTAGTCGAGAATGCGGAATTTTTCGGCGGCACCCAGCACCAGGTCCACGCCAGGAATATCAGCGATTTCCTGTGGCTTGAGCTGCGCGTAGCAACCAACGACGACGACTTTAGCCTGGATATTTTTACGCAAGGCCCGGCGAACGACGTTGCGGCATTTCTTGTCCGCAAAATCGGTGACGGAGCAGGTATTGATTACGTAAATATCGGCCCCGTCGTTGAAAGGTACTGCCCCGTAGCCCGCTTGCTCGAACTGCCGTCCAATGGCGGAAGTCTCGGAGTAATTGAGCTTACAACCCAGGGTATGAAAGGCGACGGTACGCGGTGTGGCCATGAAAAATCAGCTTTTTTGTGGAGCAAAGATACGCGCTTTTGGGATCAATTCCTAGGTGGCTTATAGCGTGCCAACTCCAGTACCTCCTGTGCATCCTGGTACTGCAACAAATCGCTGAGCGCAAGGTCGGTGCGCTTGTTCATCAGCTGGCGAACGATGCGATAACCGAGGTAATTACCCGCCTCGCCGGGCGAATCAGCAGGTAGTACGGGCGCACCGGAGGGACTCGGTTCGATGAGTTTACGCCAATCCTGGTAGCGCGTACTGTACAGCAATTCTTCGCTGAGTAGGTGGCTCCACAGATTGCGTTCGTTGTCTTTAAGCCAGTCCATTTGCGTAGGAGTTACCCTGAACTTAACGGTATCCGGCGTAGACGGCAGACAAGCATCCAGGAAATACAGCAACTTGCCCCGGTGAATCAGCTCACCCAGCAAAGTGTTTTCCGGGCACGGACCGAGCAAATCATCCAAGACGACCCGCATCAGCGCCGCCACCACGTGATCCTTATTGTAGGTACGCGAGAGATAGTTGGAAAAAATGGGCGCACCGGGATTGTAGCGTTGGTAATTGAAATCAGGGCCAAGAAACATGTCCAAGCCTACTCCCAACTCATTTTCACCATAAATGATACTCGCGTAATTAAAAGCTGCCGTAAAAGTGGTGAGTTTTTCAGGGGCCGCTTGGCGCGGAAAATGGTGCTTGAAATACCGCAACGCTTGCTGCAGCTCGGTCCGAATCGGTTCTAAATCCGGATAGACCAATTGCGTGGTATCGTAGATGGCACGGTAGACGGGCGAGGTGACGTAGCCCCGCAGGTATGCTAGTTGCTCGGGGGTAGGGTTTTGCAAAGAACCCGCCTGTAGTAGGCTGGTGCTGTACAATTCCGCAAAATCAGGATAGCGTGCAACTAAGTCAGGCAGCGCCTGGGTAAAAGCATTTGTATCCAGTTGAAACAACGCTTGCTCAAAGCGCTCGACCACGAGGGGGGCTTCTACTTCTGAAACATCAGGGAGGGGACGTTGTGGTTCCGCAGCGGGCGAACATCCGGTAACTAGAACTGTTAAAACCAGCATAATTAAAAATGCAGTTCCAAAGCCAATAAATCGTACCATTAAAAAGCGTATTTTTGCGCAAACTTAACGCTAGACTTGGTGGTAGAAGTGCTTTCAACCACAAATAATTAAGCTAACATGAGGAAATTTCTACTACTCTGCACCTTCGTTGTACTGACGCTAGCATCCCAAGCGCAAAACCGGGACATCCGCTTTGGTTTTCAGGCGAGTCCGACTTTTTCGACCCTGTCTACCAACGATAATAAAATCAACAGGAACGGGACCAATCTGGGCATGAAGCTGGGCATGATCGGCGAGTATTACTTCCGACCCAACTACTCCTTTTTCGCGGGTATTGGTTTTCATTTTAACGCTGGCGGAGAATTGCAATACGATGCTGCCGTCGATTCTGTTGCCATCTGGCGAGAGGTAGATTTACTACTGGATGAGGGTTTTTCCTTTGCCGGGGAAACCTCTTTTGATTACAGCTTGCAATACATTGAAATTCCTTTTGGAATGCACTTCTACACGCGCGAGTATGGCCAGATGCGCTTCATGTTCGAGCCGTCGCTATCGCTGGGAATTAGGACACAGTCTAGGGGAAACGTCGTCAATGATCGACGGTTTATGATTGACCAAGAGGAAGATTTTGACATCCGCTCCGCGGTTAATCCTTTTAACTTGGCTTGGGGAATTTTGGCCGCCGTGGAATACAACGTCGGTAGCAATACCAACTTGGTTGGTGGCATCGGTTTTCAGTCGGGTATTTCGGACGTAACGAAAGACAAGAACACCGAAATCATGGCCAATGGTCGCACTTTAGAAGAGGACTCCAAAGGGACGATCAACAACATCGTGATCCGTCTGGGGATCATGTTCTAAGGAATTTGAACTACCGTATAAAAGACTCAGCCACCCTACCTATGAGTGCAGCGATCAGCCCTGCCTTGGAGCAGCAAATCAATGATTTTATTGTCCGTGCCCTAGCCGAAGACGTGGGGGATGGGGACCATACTTCTTTGTCTACCATTCCGGCGGAGGACCGCACTACGGCCCGTTTGCTCGTCAAAGAACCGGGTATCCTGGCGGGCGTAGCGATCGCCGAGCGAATTTTCCGTCACGTAGACCCTAAGGCAGAAATTGAGGTAAAAATCAAGGATGGGCAGTACATGAGTTTTGGGGACGAGGCGCTGTTGGTGACCTGCAACACCAGAGCATTGTTGCAGGCTGAGCGCCTCGTGCTCAACACCATGCAGCGGATGAGCGGCATTGCGACGCTGTCTAACCGCTTCAAGTTTGAAATTGAGGATATGAACGTCAAAATCCTCGATACGCGCAAGACGACACCCAACCTCCGCTTCATCGAAAAGTGGGCCGTACGCCTCGGCGGTTGTCATAATTATCGGGATGGTCTCTACGACCGGATCATGATCAAGGACAATCACGTTGATGCCTGTGGCAGCATCGCCGGAGCCATCAACGCGGCGGCAGCTTACCAAGAGGAAAAAGGTCTCGAATTACCCGTCACGGTGGAGGTCCGCAATCTTATCGAACTCTACGAAGTGCTTGAAACGGGAAAAGTCGACCGCATCATGCTCGACAATTTCGAGTTACCCATTTTGGCGGAAGCCGTAGCCATCATCAATAAACGCTACGAATCCGAAGCCTCCGGCGGCGTGAACATCCATACGGTGCGCAAGATTGCTCAAACGGGCGTAGACTTCATTTCCGTGGGTGCGTTGACGCACTCGGCTACTAGCTTAGATTTGAGTTTAAAAGTGGTCAAGTAGGATAAATCTGTAAAATCGTATCTTGTGCTTCTCTTACCAATTGCATGAGTAGTTTGTTTGTTCCTAACCACAAGAAATCTAAAGCGAATTATTGCTTACTTCTCTTGATACTGTTACTGAGTATCAACTATGTACCGCTATTAGCGCAAAGCAAAAAAGACCTCAAAGAACAAGCAAAGGCCTACCTAGCGGCGGGGCATTACGAAGACGTTATCCGGACGCTCCAAAGTTCTCGCTCCCTCCTTAAAACGGACGAGGAGAGCAAATTCCTACTCGCCGTTTGTCAGTACCAGACTAATCAGTTAGCGACAGCTAAAGCAGGTTTGGAACGCTTAGTCAACGAAGAAAAATCGCCCTATCCCGAATGTTGGTGGTACCTCGGCAAGATTTACCACGCCCAGCAACAATTCGCCGAAGCGACGGAAAACTACAAACTCTACCTCCGTACCCTCCCCGCCAATTCCATCAATCGTGCCATGGTCATTGAAACCATCCGGCGCTGTGATAACGGGCTGCGTTTGCTCTACGGGGAAGCGGCGGCGGTGGTCGAAAACGCGGGTCCAAACATTAATACGGCAGCTGATGAATTCGGTCCGGTACTCAGCCCCAACCGTGCTACGCAGTTCTACTTTTCGGCCATCCGGGAAGGAAACTCCGGAGGACGCCGGGGAAAACATAACCAAGCTGATGCGCAGTTCGGACAAGCCCGCAGCGACATGTTCGTTACTCGACTCAAAGGCGGACAGTGGCAGACTGCTGAGCCACTCCATCCGCTGCTCAACAGTCCACAACACGAGTACTTACTCGGTTTTGCGGATCAGGGCAACGTGCTACTTTATTACCAAGGCTGGAACTGGCAGGTAGGCGTACTCTTTGCGGACACCTTCCAACAAGCTCAACAGCGTAACCTAACCACTACACCCTTCACGGGTCCCAATCGGCCCGAAGTGGGTGAACAAGAGTGTTTTCTGTACCAGGATACGCTACTGATCTTCGCCGCGCGCCGACCCGGTGGGTTTGGCGGACTGGACCTCTACCGTTCTGCTTTACGCAATGGGCTGTGGACTCGCCCGGAGAACCTCGGCCCGGAAATCAATACCGCCTTCGATGAAACGACCCCTTTTTTAGCCCTCAATGGCAAAACGTTGTATTATAGTACCAATAGCAGCGCCCATTCCGTCGGCGGCCTGGACGTAGTACGCAGTGACTACCTACCCGCCGCCCAGCGTTGGTCCGAGCCGCGTAATTTGGGTCTACCCATCAATTCCCCCGCCGATGATTCTCACTTTCGACTGAGCCGAGATGGTTTCAGCGGACTACTGGCTTCTGCCCGCAAAGATGGTCAGGGACAACGGGATATTTATTTGGTGTATTTCAATAAATATCGCCAGGAGATGGAGCCCCCCACTCCTGAGATTGATAAACCCGTTGGGGGCAATCAACCCGTTAAGGTTGACCAGACTGTTGGGGTCAATCAACGTGTTGACCCACCGCCACCTCCTCCTCCCCCAGGCCCCCAACCTACCTACCGCACCAGTGCCAAAAGCCTAGCCGAATTAACCGCTACTGATTGGTTGCGTGATCTACAAGCGACGCAATTACCAAGCGGGGCAACGCTCGTGCTGAGTTTGTATATTCCAGCCAATACGCCTAGTTTGACTGCTGCGTTCTTTACGGCCTGGGAACAACTAGACGGTTATGCACAACGTTTGCAATGGGCGGGTTTACGCCCCGACCAGCTATTCTTACGGGTACTCACTCACCCGGAATCGGATTATCAACTACTGGCTACTACGACCAAGCCCTCCTCCGACGGTTTGACCGTTTTGGGGGCAGAAACACAACTCCAAGCCATTGATAAGCCACTGTGCTACAAAGTGCAAGTGGTATCCGTACAGCGATCATACGAAAACGCGGACTTGGATAAACGCTCCGGTTTGATGCTAGAACAAGCGGGCGGTTCTCCCTACTTGCGCTACACCCTAGGCGCGGTGGCGAGCCACGAAGAAGCCCAACAGTTGCGTCGGCAAATCCTCGCGGCTGGCTACGATGGGGCTTACATTGTACCTTACGTTCACGGGGTACGCCAGGATAAGGACGGAGCCCGCGAGTGGTCCGCAACTTATCCCAATCTACGCAAATATTTAGGAATATAAGGAAAGCGTATTACCTTTAACAGATTACAAAAAGGGACTATGAATAAGATTAAGTTTTTTACGGAAGGATTGAGGAATATGCGCACCGTAGGGACCGTAACACCTAGTTCCCGTTTTCTTTGTGAGTCAATGCTCAAAGGAATTGACTTTTCGAAAGCTAAGTTTTTAGTAGAATTAGGCGCGGGCGATGGGGTAGTCACCAAGCATATTTTGAAGCGAATGCGTCCGGATGCGCGCCTGCTGGCCTTTGAGGTACAACCCGATTTTTGCGAATTATTACGCGC
>JBCDIR010000154.1:0-6315 GCA_038748735.1 Bacteroidota bacterium
AAGGCCAACCAGTAAGAGGCCCCAATAGGTATACTTATAATACGGCTGCCACATGGGCCAAAATTAGCGCGATTTTATTTGCCCACACATCCCCTTGGTAATCAATATTTTGCTGTTGAACGCGCAACTTTTTTACTCTTTAAGGGCTTATTTACTTGCAAGGGTCTTCCGGATCACTGTATATTTGCATCGCTTTAGCAATAAAGCATTGGCTGAGCAGCCAGCAGTCGCGGATGTAGCTCAGTTGGTAGAGCGCAACCTTGCCAAGGTTGAGGTCGCAGGTTCGAATCTTGTCATCCGCTCGAACGATGAAAAGGCAGCCCGTAAAACGGCTGCCTTTCGTCTTTTATGTTAGTACTGGTCAAAAATCAATTTTCCTCCTATGATTCATTCATTCAGTTCGAAGTAGCCTTCACCCGACTTCATCGGGCTTGTCAAAATCTTCACTAAAGGAATGAAAGTCGGAATCTGATCGTTCGACCGTTACCTACTCCTCTTATGACCAACAAAGCTATTGCTAAGTCCTTCCAGGAACTGGCTAAACTCATGGAGCTGCATAAGGACAATCCCTTCAAGATTCGGTCCTACAATAGTGCGTACATCACGTTGCGCAAGCTGGATCAGCCGGTAGGAGAATTATCGGAGGCAGAGCTCGCGGGTATCAAGGGCATCGGTAAAGCGATCACGGGTAAGATCCGTGAGTTGGTCGAAAAAGGCGAGATGGCTAAGCTGGAAGAATTTCGGGCCAAGACCCCGGTGGGTGTACGCGATATGTTGAGTATTTCCGGTTTTGGACCCAAAAAAGTGCGGACCGTCTGGCAGGAAATGGGCGTGGAAAGCATTGGTGAGTTACTCTACGCCGTCAACGAAAACCGCCTGATCGAACTGAAAGGTTTTGGGTTGAAAACCCAGGAGGACCTGAAGAAAAAGCTGGCTTATTTTCAGCTGAGTCAGGGACAGTTCTTGTACGCGCGAGCGGAGGAAACGGCCTCGCTAGTGCTACACGCTTTGGAGCATCATTTACCCAACGCGCAGGCTACGTATACGGGGGCGTTCCGCCGGGCGTGTCCGACGCTAGACAAGATCGAGTTCCTGGTAGCAGGGGCAAGTGTAGCGGAAATTCAAGCAGCGCTGCCCAACTGGACATTTACGGAGGCGAATGGCGTACTGACGGGCGAGCAGGAGGATAGTTACCCGGTCAGCATATATAGGTGTGCGGCGGCGGAGTTTGGCTCCAAGCAATTTCGCTATACCGCCAACGATGACTTTATGCAGGCTTTTCTCACGGCTTATCCTAAGGAAGATTTCAAGGGCTTAGCGCAAGAAACAGCAGTGTTTGCCAAGGTCAACTTACCCCATATTCCAGCAGAACTGCGTGAACAAGATTGGGCGCTGGATTTGGCGAAAGCCAATAAACTGCCCGAACTTATTGAGACCGCCGACATTCAAGGCGTCATCCATTCGCATACGACTTACAGTGACGGGATACACTCCCTAGCGGAAATGGCCCACTACGCCCGCGAGCAGGGGTACAGCTACATCGGTATCACGGACCACAGTAAAGCGGCTTTTTACGCTAACGGTTTAAAACCCGCACGGGTGTGGGAACAAATGGCCGAAATCGACCAACTCAACGCCACCTTTGACGATTTTCGCATCCTGAAAGGCATCGAAAGTGACATCCTCGCCGACGGCTCCCTCGATTACGAAGAAGACCTACTAAAAGCGTTCGACTTCATCATTGCGAGTGTACACAGTAATCTGCGCATGGAGGAGGCGAAAGCGAATACACGACTGGTCAAGGCAATCGAAAACCCCTACACCAGCATCCTGGGGCACCCGACGGGCCGCTTACTGCTTTCGCGTCCGGGTTATCCGATTGATCACCGCTTAGTGATTGACGCCTGTGCCGCGAACGGCGTAGCGATCGAACTCAACGCCAACCCGCTCCGTTTGGACATGGATTGGCAGTGGATACCTTACGCACTCGAAAAAGGCGTAAAAATCAGCGTCAACCCGGATGCACACAGTAAAGAAGGTATTCACGATATACGGTACGGCGTACTAGCAGCCCGCAAAGGCGGACTGACGGCCGAGATGTGCCTGAATGCACAGTCGGTGGAGGGTTTTCTGGCCGACGTGCGCAAAAGCTAGTTGGCAGGGCACCTTCAAGGGGCCTGTCAACTGTCTGTTTTAGGGGCGGAGCGTAAGCGGAGCGCGGCGCAGGGACGAGCAGCAGCAGGGATGGACGGGAGCGTAGCCGACCAGACAGCCCGGCACCCAGGGAGGAACGACCGCAGGTGGCTGCCATAAACGCGATCCGATGGTTGTGACTCCTGACATGAGTTGTACCGTCTTGTGGCCAGGTATCCGCAGGATAGCTTACTACAAAAAAGCCCAGTTAACAAGCGTTTAACAATTTTTGCCAAGCACTTAACAAAGACACAAAATTCATTCTTTACTTTTGTGCTTATTAATTAACCAAACCATTGAAAAATGCTGAAGTACATTCAGACCATTCTATGCGTAGCCATCGTTGCTGCCCTGGCCGTAAGCTGTAAGAGCGGCGACAACGACGTGCGCGATGCTGCCCGTCAAAACGTGGCCAACGAGGCCGCTGCCGTAACGCCAGTACAGCCTGCTCCGCAGGACGCTGCCGCTGCTGCCCCAGCCGTACCGGCTGGCCCAACGACTTCTATGTCTTTTAACGAAACGACCTACGATTTCGGTACCGTTCAGGAAGGCGAAGTAGTAGCCCACACTTATACCTTTACCAATACGGGTGACGAGACCCTGGTATTGAGCGACGCCAAAGGTAGCTGTGGCTGTACCGTACCCAAGTGGCCACGGGAACCCATCGCTCCTGGTGCTAGCGCGGATATCACCGTAGAGTTCAACTCTAAGAACAAGAAGGGTAAGCGCAACCAGAAGGTAACGATCACTGCTAATACCAACCCACCACAAACGTTCATCTACTTGACGGGTGAAGTTGCCGGTGGTGAAGGTGCTGCTGCGCCTGCGGTTACGCAGTAGGGTAGTAGGACTCGTCTCGGCTGTGCCGAGACTGTGGTAGAAGGTATCAGGACGTCCTTTGGATGTCCAAAGTTTTCTATCTCTTCCTCAGCAGATTGGGCTGCGTCGTGTAATACGACGTAGCCCAATTTTGTTTTAGAACTATTGGGAACACTGCGTTGTTGGATGGCAAAAGCGGATGATATGCTCGGAAACTACCTGTCGCTGATTAAGTTTAGTCATACGATTTTTGCCTTGCCCTTTGCGCTGGTGGGCTTCACTTTGGGGACGCTGCAAGTGGGACAATTCGACTGGCGAATTTTAGGTTTAGTCGTACTCTGCATGGTGTTTGCGCGTTCGGCGGCCATGGCTTTTAATCGTTACTTGGATCGGGATATTGACGAGGCGAATCCTCGGACGCAGGTGCGGGAAATCCCGGCTGGGGTCATCAGTCCACGTGCGGCGCTGGTATTTGTGTTGCTCAACTGTGGACTGTTTTGGGGAACCACTTGGTTCATCAATTCGCTGTGTTTTGCCCTGGCACCCGTGGCCTTGTTGGTGATTTTAGGTTATAGTTACACCAAGCGATTTACGGCGCTTTGTCATTTTGTGCTGGGGCTGGGCTTGGCGCTGGCTCCGGTGGGTGCGTACTTAGCCGTGGTAGCGGAATTTAGTGTGGTGAGCGTGCTGTACGGCTTCGTTGTACTGTTTTGGGTGGCCGGTTTTGACATCATCTACGCCTTACAGGACCGCGACTTCGACGCGGGGCTGGGACTCAATTCTATACCCGTAGCGCTGGGGAAACTGGGAGCGTTACGCTTGTCCAATGCGTTACACCTGCTGTGTGCTTTACTTCTGCTGGCAGCGGTTTATTTACAAGGTAATACCTTTGTTACGTTTAGTTGGCTGCACTGGTTGGCGGCGGCGGTCTTTTTGCTGTTGCTGGGCTATCAGCATACGCTGGTAAAAGCGGACGACTTGTCGAAGGTGAACTTGGCGTTTTTTACGACGAATGGGGTGGCTAGTTTGGTGTTTGGGGGGCTGGTGATCGTGGATGGGTTGTTTTAAGGGCCTATCGTATCAACGTCACATACCCTTTCAACTCCACTGCTTGCCCACGCGGGTCGCGGTAAGACACCCGCACCAAATATACCCCCGCCGGCTGCTCGCGGCCAACGTTATTTTTCTGGCCATTCCAACTAGCGAACGGATCGTTCGTCTCAAAAATGGGTTCGCCCCAGCGGTTCCAAATCATAAAGCGAAAGTCCGTAGCGCCGACGAGCACTCCCTTGCCGCGGAAGCTGTCGTTGGTACCGTCACCGTTGGGGGTAAAGGCGTTGGGTAAGAAATAACGTACTTCGGGTACCACATCAATCAGGGCGAAAGCCGTATCCGTGCAACCACTGGGGTGCGTGACGATTTGCAATACCTCAAACAAACCCGTGTCGGGGAAGGAAACGAACGGACTGGGCGATACACTGCCCGGCGGAAAGCCAAAATCCCAGCGCCAGTTGACGGCCCCCTGCGACTCGTCCGTAAACTGCACGTCCATGTCCAAGTTACTAACCTCCTGTGGAGAGTAGGAAAAACCTGCTTCCGGCGAAGCCAGAATAGTGATGAGGTCGTTGAAGACGGTATCGGTTTGGCAACCGATGGGGGAAGTAATATCTACGCTGACGGTGAAGACGCCCGGGTCTTCGTAAGTATGCGTCGGACTGATTTCGGAACTGGAACCGCCCTCGCCGAAGTCCCAGAATATATCGTACGTATCGTCAATGGGAAAGGATAGGTTATTGAAGAAAATATCTTCCGGTTCACAAGCTATTTCTGCACTGGGCGCGATGACGATGAGCGAAGGTGCCGGAAAATAATTGATGACCTGCGTGGTAGTCGCTTCGCAACTATTGGTGTCCCGCACCGTCAAGGTAACGGGCAGCTCGCCCGGAATTTGGTAAGTATGTTCCGGATTTTGCGCACTGCTCGTGTTACCATCGCCGAAGCCCCAGGTCCAGTCCGTTAAGCAGCAGGCTCCCGTTTCGGAGAGGTCGGTAAACGTTACCGGCCCCGCTACGCAGGTGTCGTAGGCGTAGCTGAAGTCGGCAGTAATATCGGGGTAAATGTTTACAAAAATAGTGGCCGTATCTCCGCAGTCGGTGTTTTCATTGAGCACCAACTGGCCCGCGTAGGTCCCCACGTTGGGGAAAGTCACCGTAGGACTCCACTCGGAGAATATCTCGGTTTGGCCGTTGATGTCGAAGGACCAAGCAAAGTTATCAATGAAACTCTCCTGAAAACTCTGATTGACGAATTCTACGGTATTGCTACCACAAGAATTAATCACAAATTGCTGATCGCTGATTTGAAAGTCTTCCTCAACGTCCGCTACTACGGTGGGGTCACAATTGGCTACGTTGAACTGAAAATCACGCGTAATGCGACTGAGCAACTGCCCGTTGCGAAACTCAGATACACATACGCCCACCACGTACTGTCCCTGCAGTTCGGGCGTACCCGTAATCAGCCCCGTCGCCGGATTGATCGTCACGACTGGGTCACCCGCCATGGGAGCCGTAGGGGAATAAAAAGGCCCCTGAAAGAGGACTGTGCCGTAGGGTGGGGGACAGGCCGGAATGGGGTTGGCCCCTTCGCAGGTATTGTAGAAATTTTGATCTAAAAGCGGTCCGCCACCCAGCAAGGGCGCACACAGCTCGTACACCAGCAAATCCCCGTCGGGGTCCACGGCAGAGTGGTCGTATTCGATGGGCGAATTATCACAAATAATGATGGGCGGATAAGTGCTAAACGACGGACTAGAATTGCAAACATTCTGCGCCTGTGGCGTAACTTCAACGGTAAAAGTAGCACCCGCATCCTCCGGATTAATGATATTATTAATCGTCACATTACGACAACACCGCTGGTAAGATACCCAGTAACTATCGTTGGACTGGGGTAGATTGGCCCGGAAGCGGTAGATACCTTCTTCGCCACAGACGTCGGGTGGAATGAGGCACGGATAATCCGGTTCGTCAACGAAAGAAGACTCGGACAAGGGCGCACTGAGCCGCGCAAAAGGAAAGGTTTGTGACTGATTATCACAGTCGCCCGCACTATTGCAACGGTAGATGCCGATTTCCGCAAAGGGGTCTAATTCGGCGCAATTGGTACAATTACAATCACGGTACACCCGCAGCGTAAACTCGTACTCATCGCCTCCTAAACAGTCGTAGGTCATTACCCCGCCGATGATGTGCCGGGCGG
The DNA here is from genome assembly GCA_038748735.1 of Bacteroidota bacterium. Lineage (GTDB taxonomy): Bacteria > Bacteroidota > Bacteroidia > Chitinophagales > Saprospiraceae > Lewinella. Next base: position 6,274 of record JBCDIR010000154.1, read on the forward strand.
ACAAACTACTGGTCAGCAAGCAAGAAACCACCATCAACCACC
>JBCDIR010000155.1:0-6293 GCA_038748735.1 Bacteroidota bacterium
AGAAAATTGCCGGGCTAGTAGGAAGGATAGCGTATCTTGCTATCCAAATTAATCCGTCCATGATTGGAAAAGTAAAACAGTGGCTCGGCATTGAAGGCGTCAAGCTGGAACTACGGCTTCCCGAAGGGCAAGCCTTGGTTAATGGTAGCCTACGCGGTCAGATTGTCATCCAATCGAAGCACGCACAGACCATCACCGGTGTACGCATCATCCTCATTGAACGCTACGCACGCGGACGCGGAGAAGAGCGCTTAGTCGATGAGTACCAACTAGGTGAGTTAACGCTCAACGAGACTTTTGAGATTGGCGCAGAGGAGGAACTCTCCCGCGATTTTCAACTGGATTTTGCCGCTTTACAATCCCCTGTTGATGCCTGGGGGAACAAGAATTTGGTTAATCAACAACTGGCCAAAGCCGCACGCTGGCTGCGTAGTGCGACCTCAACGTACCGCGTAGAAGCGGAAGCCAAAGTGAAAGGAGTAGCGCTCAATCCTTTTGACAAAAAGAAGGTAAGATTGAGCTAACGCTCACTATCTTTGCGATACATTTTTGCTTATGCTCTACGCCATTGGCACCAAAGTACGACTCATCCATACCGGCGACGAAGGTACCGTAGCCGACTGGCTAGACCACGGCTTGGTAGAAGTACAGCTAGCGGACGGTGAGATCATTCCCGTCGATCAGGCGTCCCTGGAACGGATTACGGCCATCAGTGAGAGCAAGGCCAAGGCCAAAGTGGTACCCGCTAAGCGCCAACCAGAACCCCTACCCATTCAACCACCCGACATCGGCTCGCAGTATCGCGTACTGAGGCCACAGGGACTACAACTCGCTTTCGACCCCGTACAACGCACGGACGGCATCACAGAGCGCTACCGCATCTACCTCATCAACGATACGCAACACCACTTTTTGTACCAATTGGAACTGCGCCTGGCCAAAAGTAGCGTTTGGCAAACCCAGGGCCGGCTCGGTCCCCGGACGATGGTGGAATGTGGTAACTTACGCTACGCCGAGCTGAACAACAGCCCCGTCACGGAACTCAACGTGTGGCGGCAGCTACCCGAACGACAAGGTACGGGCGGACAACTGAAGCGTGTACTGAAAATTAAAGCCAACGGCTTTTTCAGCAAGCTCACCACTGCACCGTATTTGAATCGGCAGGTGCATCTCTATTCGCTATTTACACCTACGGAACTGACCGCCAAAAAGGAGACCCCGAAAAAGAAACCACCGCCACCTAGCCTGAAAAATTATACGGCCAAACAGCCCAAAACCAAGAATTGGTTCAGTCTGCAAGAGCTCCCCAGCGACCTCCTGGCCGACGCCGTTTTCAATAACGAAATTGACCTCCACTTAGAGCGACTCGTCGACGATCCGACGACCATACCGAGAGGAAAGATTCTTTCTACTCAACTCCAGTACTTTCGGGAATACATGGACCAAGCCCTGCAAGTTGGTGCGGATCGCGTCTTTATCATCCACGGTATGGGCGAGGGCAAACTGCGCGATGCAGTAGCTAAGGAATTGCAAAAAATGGACTTTGTACGGTCTTTCAAAAACGACTATCACCCCCGCTACGGTTTTGGTGCCACGGAGGTGGAGTTGTGATCTGGTAGGAGTGGTCAGTGTTTTTCAAGTAGGCACTAACGATGTTGATCGTAAAAATGAGCGGGAAAAATCGACCGTAGGCCTACTTGCTCATCGTCCGTCCAAGTAGTGGCTCGCCAGGACTGTATCACCTCTTCTAATTGAGTGGGATGACTAGCACCGAGTACGACGGAACTGACCGCCGGATGCGCTAGAGCGTAGGCAACGGCTTGACCCGCCCGAGCGCTCAACGGGACCCTAGCTTGATAATCAGCTAATAGGTTGGCTACAGCTTCCCGATCACGTCCTACGTAGTCCCGGGCCGGCCTGTCGATCAGTAGCCCTTTAGCGAGTGCGCCGCGGACCAGGACGCCGTGTTGGTGGCTGCTCAGTTGGCCTAAAGTTGTTTCTTCCGGTCGTCTATCCAGTAGACTGTACTGCGTCATACAACTGGCACCCCGGCTGAGGTTGGTCCATTTTCTGATGGTATTGGGTCGGATACTGGAAATGCCGTAAGCACGAATTTTTCCCTGCGTTTGCAACAATTCAAACGCTTCGATGACTTCTTCGAGGGGGTCCGCTACGGTCCCGCCGTGGAGTTGGTAGAGGTCAATATAATCCGTTTGCAAGCGGCGAAGGCTGTCCTCTACGGCGCGCAGGAGGTAGTCTTTGCGGGGTACCCAATCCCAGCCGTCACCGTTTTCACGCCAGCGATTCCCCACTTTAGTGGCAATAATGACCGAAGAGCGCTGTGCTTTGAGGGCTTCGCCCACTATCTTTTCGTTTTCCCCTTTATCGTACAAATCAGCCGTATCGAAGGTCGTAATCCCCAGATCGAGCGCCCGTTGCAGTATGGGTACGCCTTGCTCCCGCGTGTGAAAAGACATACAGCCTAGGCTTATTTCCGATACGTTTAATTGGCTGTTGCCCAAGGGACGATTTTCCATCTTTTCAATTGCTTTATCCAGGAACTTGTTCATAAACTGGCCTAATGCCAACCAAGGATACAACCTTTTGTTTGAGCTGCAAGTTCAAAGTAAAAACGAGATATGAAGAAGCAAGCCATTTGGAATGGCCAAGTGTTGGCCGAAAGCGACGATCTGGTCCGGGTAGAAGGCAATTACTACTTCCCCGCCGAGAGTTTAAACAAAGATTTTTTCAAAAGCAGCGATACGAATAGCGTCTGCCCGTGGAAGGGAACGGCTTCCTATTACAGCATCGAAGTAGACGGAGAAACGAATGCGGATGCGGCCTGGTACTATCCTTCGCCGAAAGAAGCAGCCAAAGAAATTTCCGGACGGGTAGCCTTTTGGAAAGGAGTTGAAGTAAAGTAGCCAGCACAAAATGACCTATCAACCACCAAATTTGGGCAAGGCATCAACGCTACTGGCCCGTTTTCGCCAAGTGCGGCGATGGAGCAAAACGCTCTGCGCCACCCTAGAAGCGGAAGATTTCACCGTACAACCCACTGGCGACGTCAGTCCGCCCAAGTGGCACCTCGGGCATACGACTTGGTTTTTTGAAAACTTCATCCTCCGCAAACAACTAGCGGATTACCAGTTATTTGACGCGCCGCTCAACTGGTTTTTCAATAGCTATTACGAAAGTCAGGGACCCCGCATACAGCGTACCAACCGGGGAAATATGACCCGCCCGGCTACTGCGCACATCCTCGCCTACCGGGAATACGTGGATGAGCATACTCAACAATTGTTGGAGTCTTTCGCAGATGATGCCGTCCCTAGCGAACTGACGCACCTTCTCGAAGTTGGTCTCCAACACGAGCAGCAACACCAAGAACTATTGGTTACGGACATCAAGTACATTTTGGGTACCAATCCGCTCTATCCGGCTTTTCGCTCCGCTAAAAAGGAGGCCACCCCTACCGCACCATCCACGCCCGTCATGTGGTTGGAACAAACCGCTGGTCTGTACACCGTCGGTTACGAAGGTGACGATTTTTGCTGGGATAACGAACTCAGTACGCACCAAGTTTACTTGGGGGCTTTTGCTTTGCGCCAACGCCTAGTAACCAACCAAGAATACCTGACTTTCGTCGAAGCGGGGGGCTACGAGGACTTTGCCTGTTGGCAAATGGAAGGTATTGAATGGGCGCGCCAACTCAACAGCAAATCGCCGTTGTACTGGTACCAAAAAGAAGACGAGTGGCACGAGTACACGCTGAGCGGTTTGCGGCCTTTGGACCCGAACGCCCCCGTTACGCACATCAGTTGGTACGAAGCCGATGCTTACGCACGCTGGGCGGGCCACCGATTACCGACGGAGCAAGAGTGGGAAGTCGTTTGCAAGCAACGACACGCTAGCGTTCCTGCCGCCGCTAATTTAGTAGAAGACGAAAATTGGCATCCCGTTGCCCCCCAAACGGAAGAAGAAGACCAGCTGCTGGGTAACGTCTGGGAGTGGACCAACAGTGCCTATCTCCCCTACCCGCGTTATCCGCGTCCGGCGGGGGCGCTGGGGGAGTACAATGGCAAGTTTATGATCAACCAGATGGTGCTGCGGGGTGGTTCGTGCGCTACGCCACGCTCGCACATTCGACCGACTTACCGCAATTTTTTCCAAACCGACAAGCGCTGGCAATTCACGGGTATTCGCCTCGCCAAAGATCTCTAACCAACTACCATCACCATGCAAACGCCGACTATTACTAAACTAAGTACTTTTGCTAGCGACGTAAAACGTGGCCTGAGTTGCCATCCGAAGCAACTGCCCAGCAAATACTTTTACGATGCCGAGGGCGATCGGCTCTTTCAGGAGATCATGGCCATGCCAGAGTATTACCTCACCAACTGCGAGTACGAAATATTCGCTACGCAGCGCGCCGAAATACTCGCAGCCATCGGTACACGCCCCTTCGACCTCATTGAATTAGGGGCCGGAGACGGTACCAAAACCAAACTGCTACTGGACTACTTTCTGCGGCAACAGACCGACTTTGCTTACCGACCGATTGATATTTCGGGTAACGTCCTCCAACAACTTCAAGCCGACTGTTACGCGTCCTGGCCGCAACTCTCTTTCGGGGCCGCGCAGGGCGACTACCTCGACGCACTGGCGCGTATCCAAGCCGAGGATAACGGACGGCGCAAAGTGGTACTCTTTTTGGGTGGAAACATCGGCAATTTCACGCAGGAAGAAGCGCGTGGATTCTTACGGTCCGTCCGTGCGCAGCTGCGTCCGGGTGATCTCTTGCTGACGGGTTTTGACCTCAAAAAAGATCCGGCCACGGTGCTGGCGGCCTACAATGACCCGGCGGGCATCACGGCGGCTTTTAACCTCAATTTACTGCGGCGGATCAACTACGAACTGGGCGCAAATTTTGATGTTGACCAATTTTTCCACTGGGAGACCTATAACCCACTCAATGGCGAGGCCCGTAGCTATCTCGTGAGCCGCGTAGAGCAACGGGTGCAGCTGGAACAATTGTCCCTCGACGTCCAGTTTGACGCTTGGGAGGCCATTGCCGTAGAGGTATCCACCAAGTACAATCAGCAGGATTTGCTGCGTTTGGCCGAAAGCAGCGGTTTCCAGGTGCGCGAACACTTCGCCGATACTCAGCAGTATTTTGTGGATAGTCTGTGGGAGGTAACGGCTTAAATCACCTCAGCCTTTGGGGATGACCACCCCGCTAGTGGCCGTCAAACTGCGAAAGTGTCCGTTGAGCACTTCCAGTACCGACGCAGCGTGCCGATTAACGATCTGGCGACCGTCGATTGCGGCTACCTGGGTCAGTTCACCCATCGTACCCGTGGTAAAAACCTCGTCCGCCGTGTAGAACTCGGTAATCGAAAGTCGTTTCTCCCGCGCCGGAATGCCGTTGGCGTGGCAGATGTCCAGTACCGTCTGCCGCGTGATACCGGGCAGACAGAAGTCGGCGAAGGGCGTATAAACAGTACCCTTGCGGACGCAAAATAGATTCACGCCATTGGCCTCCGCCACGTACCCCTCCGGATCGAGCATGATCCCCGCATCCGCCCCCGCGTGATTGGCTTCAATCTTAGCAAGAATGTTGTTGAGCAGGTTGTTATGATGGATTTTACTGTCCAGGTGCAGCGGCGAATTGCGACGCACCGAACTGGTGATCAACGTAATGGAAGGAGGATAAACGGGCGGCTTCCACTCGGCCAGTACGATGAGGGTACAGCCAAATTGATTCAGTCGCGGGTCCATACCCGAAGTGATCTTCCGCCCCCGCGTCAACGTCAGGCGAACGTGTACGCCATCGTACATCTCGTTGGCCCGCAGAGTAGTAAACAGAGCATCCGTTACGTATTCATTACTCGGAATGTCGGCGAAAGCCAGTGCATGCGCCGATTGCTGCAAGCGTTCTAAGTGCTGTTCCAGATGAAATATGCGCCCGTCGTACACCCGAATCCCTTCCCAAACCGCATCACCGCCCTGCACCACGCTATCAAAAACACTGACTTTTGCCTCGGCACGCGGCAGCAATTCTCCGTCTATCCAGACAAGGATGTGGTCATTCTTGGGGTTGGCCTGTTGTAGCATCCGTTTTCTTTTGCGCTCAAAATAGCTAACTGCTGGGCGACGGCGTAGGAATACGCTTGGTTTTTTGTGGGAACGTGAGCTTGACGCGGAGACGTATTTACGCTTTCCTGTTGCAGTCATTCTTTTTACGGAGAATTTGAATCTACCTCCGCGCAACTGTCCTATGGAAATAGGTG
>JBCDIR010000156.1:0-6284 GCA_038748735.1 Bacteroidota bacterium
CGCTAGTCTCGCCCAACTCATTGAAGAAACAGTACCGGCCAATATTCGTCGCCAGGACGAGATACAGGTACCCGCGGCCCAAACGGAGCACGCCTACCTCAACGACCTCCAAGCAATAGCCGCCAAGAATAAGCTGTACCGCAGCTACCTTGGACTCGGTTATTACGGTACCATCACGCCCGCCGTTATCGCGCGGAACGTTTTTCAAAACCCCGGTTGGTACACCCAGTACACGCCCTACCAGGCGGAAATAGCGCAGGGACGACTCGAAGCGCTCCTCAACTTCCAAACCATGGTCAGTGACCTGACTGGAATGGAAATTGCCAATGCTTCTCTCCTCGATGAGGGCACCGCGGCGGCGGAAGCCATGAGCCTGTTCTACGCACAGAAAAATAAGCGCGTCAAGGGAGATCCCATCGCTACTTTCTTGGTTTCGGATCAAGTGTTTCCACAAACGATTGCGGTACTCCAGAGCCGGGCCGAACCGTTGAATATTGAGGTGAGAGTACAGCCCGTCAGCGAGTTTCAGTTGGACGAAGCGGTTTTTGGACTGATGCTGCAATATCCGGCTGCTAACGGTGCCGTAGAGGATTACCGTGCGCTCACGACGGAAGCTAACGACAAAAATATATTCGTCACCGTCGCGGCGGACTTGCTGGCACTGACGCTGCTGACGCCTCCGGGAGAATGGGGTGCAGACGCGGTCGTGGGGAATACCCAGCGTTTCGGCGTACCCATGGGCTACGGCGGACCGCACGCGGCTTACTTTGCTTGTAAAACTGATTTTAAACGCTTACTGCCAGGTCGAATCATCGGGGTGTCCGTTGACCAACGGGGCAAACCCGCCCTGCGCATGGCCCTACAAACCCGCGAGCAACACATTCGCCGCGAAAAGGCCACCTCTAATATCTGTACGGCCCAGGCATTACTCGCCATCATGGCGGGTATGTACGCGGCTTACCACGGCCCCCGGGGGCTAAAAGCCATCGCCGAACGCGTTCACAGCTTAGCGCAATTATTGGCTAAGGAAGTCCGCGAACACGGCTACGAGCTGGTCAGCGAGCACTTCTTTGACACCATCACCTTGCGGGCGGACGCCAGTACCCGCGAAGCGATCCGCCGCGCTATGGAGTCGGAGGAAATCAATATACTGTACCAAGCTGACAGCGTCCAGATCAGCCTCGACGAGACCACGACTTTGGAAGACGTAGAGCAATTGGCGGGATTGCTGGCGATAGATTTAGATCAAAATGTTATCGCACTGGACAACGAGCCACCGTCCGAGTTGTCGGTCCCTGGCGCTTTATTGCGTCAGACGGATTACCTAACCCACCCGGTCTTCAATAGCTACCAGACAGAGACGGAAATGATGCGCTACCTCAAGCGCCTGGAGAACCGCGACCTCTCGCTGACGCACTCCATGATTCCCCTCGGTTCGTGTACGATGAAGTTGAACGCCGCTTCGGAGTTGATGCCGGTGAGTTGGCCCGCTTTTGCCAACCTACACCCTTTCGTGCCGCAGGACCAAGCACTGGGGTACGCCCAAATTTTCGAGGAACTCGAACGCTGGTTGAGTGACATCACGGGCTTCACGGCTTGTTCCTTACAACCCAATTCTGGCGCACAAGGAGAATACACGGGGCTGATGACCATTCGCGCCTACCACCACGCGCGTGGCGATCAGCACCGCAACGTAGCACTCATCCCCGATTCAGCGCACGGTACCAATCCGGCCAGTGCCGTCATGGCGGGTATGAAAGTAGTGGTGACAAAATGTGATGAAGACGGGAATATCGACCTCGCTGATCTACGCGAAAAAGCGGAGGCGCACGCTGACCACCTATCTTGCTTGATGGTTACCTATCCGTCTACGCACGGGGTATTTGAAACGGAGATAAAAGAGGCGTGTGAAATCATTCACACCAACGGAGGACTCGTCTACATGGACGGGGCTAATATGAATGCGCAGGTCGGCCTGACCAGCCCGGGCTTGATTGATGCGGACGTCTGCCACTTGAATTTGCACAAAACCTTCGCCATTCCACACGGTGGCGGTGGACCGGGCATGGGGCCCATTTGTGTCAACGATAAGCTAGCGCCCTTCTTACCCCAGCACCCACTGGCCAAAACGGGTGGCGAGCAGGGTATCAGTCCCGTAGCGGCGGCCCCCTGGGGCAGTGCTAGCATACTGCTCATCAGTTACGCCTACATCAAGATGCTAGGACCGGATGGGCTGAAAGCGGCCAGCGAGTACGCCATCCTCAACGCTAACTACATTAAGGCACGCTTGGCCGATCACTATTCCGTTTTGTTTACGGGTGAAAATGGACACTCTGCACACGAATTGATTCTCGATTTACGTCCCTTTAAAAGCCTAGTCTCCGCTGCCGACGTTGCCAAGCGACTCATCGACTACGGCTTCCACGCCCCGACGCTGAGTTGGCCCGTGGCCGGAACCATCATGATCGAACCGACGGAGAGCGAAAGTAAAGACGAACTCGACCGCTTCTGTGACGCGATGATTGGTATTCGCCAGGAGATCGACGAAATTGCCAATGGTGCTGCGGATGCGGAAAATAACGTTTTGCACAATGCCCCCCACATCCTGGAGTGGCTGACGGCAGACGACTGGAGCTTCCCGTACAGCCGTGAAAAAGCCGCTTGGCCGCTGCCGTACCTGCGCGAAGGGCATAAGTTTTGGGCCCGCGTCGCCCGCGTCGACAACGGCTACGGTGACCGCAATTTGGTCTGTACCTGTCCACCGTTGGAAAGTTACGTCGAAGAATAAATAGAAATGGGCAATCGACACATTATCGATTGCCCATCCACAGCAGGGTATCTATTCTTTTAATTGGTACCTAAAACAATACCACCGTAGCTCAAGCGCGCCTTCACGCTACCGTCGGTGCCGTTGCCCATATGCCCGCGGACTTCGTGGGAGTTACCTTCTTTGGAATCCAGGGATTTGTTGACCCCGGAAGACGGTAGGCGAATATCTGCGTAAGTACCGGATAAGTCGAGGGTACAGTTGGCAGAGCGGGGCATGTAGACTTTGAAATCTGTATAGCGACCGTTGACGTTAATCTCATCAAAGCTGGCGTCTACTTGGCTGGCTTTGGCCGAACCGTAGGCCATATCCAGGCTGAGGCGGCGCGTCAGGCGGTCAATCTTTACGTTAGTGTAGTGCGTTTCACAAACCACTTCCTCCGCAAAATCTACTTCGATATTATCGTATTTTCCGTCGTTGCGGAACTCGCGTATCTCCCCCATTCGGAAAGTCGAATAGCGTGAATTGCAGATGATGTCTCCCGCCCGGTCCACGCTGAAGTTGCCGTAGCGTACGTTCAGGTCCAGGTCACTCGCTTCGCCAACGTCCAGGTTACCGTAGGCCAGCTCCAAGTCCAAGTCGCGGGTGCGGACGATGTTGCCGTTTCCGTAAGCGAGGTCGACATTACTGTCTTCGCCCAGACCGTCCAGTTTGATGTTGCCGTACTTGACGACGAAGGAACCCGTACCGGTAGTCGCAGCGGAGTAGACATCGCAGTACTTGGCGGTTACGTCCAGGTTAGCACTGGCGGGCAGAAACACTTCGTAATTGATCGAAAAGTCGTCACTGTCGTTACCCCATTCCCACCAGCTCTTGTTCTTGGCTTCGATGGTGGTCTTCGCTCCCGCTTGGTTATCGGTACCGAAAAAACTGATGTCGATGCGGTCAAATACTTCCTGCGCTTCGCTTTCAGTACTGGCGTTCACCAGAATTTTGACGGAAATACGCGCGGCGTTTTGCTCCCAAGTTTTGATGTCAATCTTCCCGTATTTGTTCGACAAGTTTACCAAACCATCGGCGGGGATACTGAACTGTTTATTGAGTGTTTTGGAAAATTCTCTAATGTTGCCATCGTCGGCGTATAAGCTAGTGCTCAGAAGCAGGGCAAGCAGTAGCCACGCTCCGTCATTAAATACTTGTTTCATTGTTATCGTTGTTTAAAGTTGGGTTATCCTCGAACGTTTGAATCTGGTTGAGCACGTGTTCCAGAATCTGTAATTTGAGTCGATAACTATCCATTAATTGTTGTACAATTTGTTCTTCCCGTCCGGGGGGCGCATCGGCTAGCTCCTCCCGCAATTCGGCCATTGCCTGGTCCATCTGAGCCAAGTCAGCGTCGATTTGTTCGTCGCGGGTATGGCTGGTCAATTGTGCGTAGCGCTGACTGATGCGCTCATTGTAGTACTGCTCCATTTCGGCAAACTCGGGAGCGATTTGCTCTAGAACGGCCTCCGCCGTCGGACCCGTTTGTGATTGGGCTAAGTAGGCCCCGCCCACACCACCCGTCACCAACAAAACGGCAATGGCAGCCGCTATTTGGTACCAAGGTCGCCGCTGCTGGAGCTGCCGAACCTTTGGTTTTTTAGTACCCACTTCGAGTTCCTGTTCGATGGCCGCCCACAGCTTCAAACTGGGCCGTGCGTCATCGAATTGATCCCGCTGATCGTGGATGAGTTGTTCTAAATGATCTTTATTTTCCATAATCTTCCTCTCTTTATAGTGCAATTACGCACTTCCATTCTCCTCAAAACAATCCGTTCGAGTCTTTTATTTTTGGGTTAAAATTTCCTTCAGGCGTTTCCGTGCGCGGCAGTATTGCGACTTGGATGTCGCTTCGCTGACGCCCAGTATTTGCCCAATTTCTTGGTGGTCATAGCCTTCCAAAGCGTACAAGCTAAAGACCGTTCGGTAGCCGTCGGACAGTTGCTGAAGCGCCGCCTTTACTTGCTGAACCTGGGTGCCTTGTGGCAGCGGTGGCTCACTGGCGGTGATGTCAACGGGGTCTAACTTGGCGTCCCATTCCGAGAACTTGATTCGGCGCTTCTTCAACGTATTAATACAATTGTTTACCACAATCCGCTTGATCCACGCTCCGATGGCGCTCTCGTAGCGGAAAGAATCCATCTTGCGAAAGACTTGTACAAAAGCTACCTGCAGGACGTCCTCGGCATCGTGCTCATTACCGAGCATGCGGAGGCAGATATTGTACATGGCACGGTTGTACTGTTTGTACAAGCCAAACTGTGCCTGACGGTCGCCTTTGCGACAGCGTTCAATGAGTTCTCTGTGGGTGTTAACGTAGTCCAATGTGGCCCGCTTAGTTTTCATAACTGCTGTGCCTGTGCTGCTCGGCTGGCGTTGCCTCAACAGCGTCCAGTTAATATTGAGCAGTTGTTTTTGACCATATGGTCGGGTGATTTCAATCAAATACACCCTAAAGGACAGCCCCGTAAAGATAGGGTTGCAGGTGAGAAGTTTTTTTGTTAAAATTTTTTTAGAGGCATTTCATGGGAGTGTACTCTGTTTTAGTAAAAGGTCAACATGATTCACAACTCGTATCGTTAGGTACGGCTTATACTGCTGCCCAATAGCAAACAGCTGTGTCTGTATCCATTCTAAGTCGTCACTGGGCACAAAGGCGAATCTTACTTACTGCTGGTTAGAACAACAAATAATAGAAAACATTTCAATAATCCACCCCGTTGAATACGTATATTCTTTGCTGACAACAAGCTATTGTACTAAACAAAATCAACAAGTATGTTCGGAGATATGATGGGCCAGATGGAAGAGATGCAGGCCAAAATGAAAGAAAAGTTGCATGCCATCAGCGTAACAGCGGAGGCCGGTGATGGACTAGTGAAAGTCACCGCCAATGGCGCGCGCGAAATCACTAACATCAACATTTCGTCGGAGGTGATGGACGATGCAGAAGCACTGGAAGATTTGCTACTCGTAGCGCTGAACCGCGCCTTGGAAGCCGCCGCTGAAAAAGAAGCCGCCGAAGGTCAGTCTTTAATTAGTGGTATGTTACCAGGAGGATTGGGGAATATGTTCGGTCAGTAGTAACCGTTCGATTGTGAGTTTAGCCAATGGCTACTGGTTGAGCGTCGGACCGTTGACCGAAGTTGCGTAAGAAATTTAGGACAATGGTATTGAATTTGTCGACCTGCTCAACGTTACAGACGTGGCCGCAGTTTTCAATGATGACTAATTGGGCTTTGTGCGCCTGTTTGAGGGCGTAACGCTTGGCCGCTTCCAGAAAGACGTGATCCTGACTACCGACGATGATGAGGCTGGTGGTCTCCAAGCGCTTGCGGAAGAAGCGTTTGACCACCTGGAAAAAATCGCGGTACAGGCCCAGCCACTTCAGAAACTCTTTAGGGGTGAGTCGGTGACTCTGGCGCACGAACAGCCGTCGAGAATTTTGGTGGTTTTTTCGGGGCATGACGATGAG
>JBCDIR010000157.1:0-6283 GCA_038748735.1 Bacteroidota bacterium
GCAATGGTGCCTTTTCGGCTTCCGTGATGGCCGTCATTTGCTGGACTTGCTGGATGAAGCTATTGGCCAGCGTTACCTGCCGGAAGTGGATGGCCCAGTAAGTGGCAACGGTTGGATTGTCAGCCGCTACGGCGAAGTTATCAATGGGGGTAAAGTCGGGGTCCGTCCCGCCAGGCATGCTATTATCCGAGGGGATCTCGGTTAACTGCCAGCCTTTACCATTCCATTCAATATCCATCATGGGCGTGTATACACCAATGATAGCCTGCTCGGCCTCGCCCGGGTTTTGGTAAAAATTATCGACCGTAATCTGGTCCAGTGGCTCCCGGTCGAGGAAATCATCACAAGCCGTTGTAAGGAGCAATAGTAGTGCTGCCAAAGGAAAAATAAATGATGGTTTCATGCGCTTGTTTTTTAGAAGTTCGCGTTTAGCCCAAAGGTGAAGGACCGACTGATGGGGTAGCGGCCATTGTCCACGCCATTGATGAGCGGATTCTGGTTAAAGGAACCAATTTCGGGATCGTAGCCGCTGTAATTCGTCCAGGTATGCAAATTTTGCACGCTAGCGTACAAGCGCATGCTTTGGCAACGGATGCGGCGAGTAATTGACTTCGGTAATTGGTAACCCAAAGCAATATTTTTGATTCGAATGAAGGAGCCGTCTTCGATAAAGCGGCTGCTCACCCGGCGGTTGTTGTTCGGGTCCGTCGTCGTAGGACGGGGAATCGTCGTACTCGGGTTCGTAGGCGTATAACGGTCGATAACGGTGCGGGCCTGGTTGTTAAAACCAATCATGCCTTCGGTTGTCCGCCGTACGAGATTGAGGATCTCGTTGCCGAAAACACCCTGGAAAAATACGCTCAAATCAAAGCCTTTGTAAGCGAAGTCCTGCGTCATGTTGAGGGTGAAATCAGGGAGGGGGTTGCCTAATACGCGGCGGTCCAGGTCATTGATTACCCCATCATTGTTAAGATCGGCAAACTTAACGTCGCCCGCGCGGGCGTTCTCCTGGATGGGACTTTCGGCTACTTCGGCCTGGGTTTGGAAGATGCCTTCCATCACGTAGCCATAAAACTGACTGATGGGTTCACCCTCCACCGTTTGGGTAACGGGCAAGCCTTGCAAGATGCCTACTAAGCTACCGTTCGAGCCCAGGTTAAGTACTTCGTTGGTGTTTTTCGTGAAGTTATAGTTAGAACTCCATTCCAACTTACCAGTGGTATTGACGGTGCGCAGCGATAGTTCGATCCCCCGGTTTTCGATCTCTCCGATATTGACAATGGGAGGATTAAAGCTACCCGCCGTAGCTGGTAAGAGCGCGGGTAGCAACATGCCGTCCGCCCGCTTGATGTAGTAGTCTGCCGTTAGGGATACGCGATTGCGCCACAGCCCCAAGTCAACCCCAACGTTGGTTTGCACAGAAGCCTCCCAACGCACGTCAGGGTTGACGACATTATCCGGTACGAATCCCGTAATCAACTGTCCGTTCATCACTGCCCCAATGGAGCGCATGTTTTCTCGGAAAGAGTACAGGCCGATTTCCTGATTGCCCACTTCGCCAATCCCGACGCGTAGCTTTAGGTTGTCGATGAGGTCACTGTCCGAGAGGAATTTCTCGTTGGAGATACGCCACGCTAGTGCTGCCGATGGGAAGGTGCCGTAACGGTAATTTTCCCCGAAGCGCGAAGATCCATCTACCCGCAGCGTAGCCGTTAGGAGAATACGTTCGTCAAAGTTGTAGTTCAAGCGTCCGAACCAAGAAGCCAAGGCCCATTCGCCCGCGCCGCCGTTGGTTTGCTGCTGCCCGGCATCGCCGAGGTTGATGGTTTGTTGTTCGTTATTGGGCAAGTTTTCCCGGGAGAGGAAAAGGTATTCGTAGCCCCCTGCCTGTTGTTCAAAGCCCGCGAGGAGGCTAACATTCTGACGCTCACCAATTTTTTGTTTGTAAGTTAGTAAGTGCTTATTGATCCAAAAATAGCTGTTGCTCATGTTCTCCCGGATGCCCGACTGGCCACCAAATGCGCCCCGGTCGAAGGAAGGAAAGAACGTGGTATGCCGCGAAAAGAGGAGGTCGGTTCCCCCTTCTACTCGGTACGTCAACCAGGGGAATACGTCCATTTCTAGGTAAATGTTGGCCAGTAAACGCGTCTTGCGATTCTCATCGTTGGTCTCCAGCGCGCGGGCTACGGGATTGTCAAAGGCCAGGGTGATTTCCTCTTGCGGTCCGGCAAAAGAGCCATCCACGTTCCGTACGGGGGCGTTGGGTACCATGAGTAATCCGGTAAAGACGACCCCGTTACTATTGTCATTAAAGACCAAATCCTCGCTGGTACGCGATACGAGCAAGCTATTACCAATCCGCACCCGGTCCGAGAATTGATGGTCCAGGTTGATTTTGCTGGAAAAGCGGTCAAAATTGGAACCGACCACGATACCATCTTTATTATGATAGGCTGCTGAAAGGGCGTAGCGCGTGTCCTTACTGCCGCCCGAAGCAGTGAGTTGAATATTTTGCATACCCGCACGACGGAAGATGGCATCTTGCCAGTCGGTGCCTTCGCCGAGCAGCTCGGGACGCTCAAATTCTTCGATATCGTTGCTAATGATATCAGTGTAGTATTCGGCGTATTCTCGTAGATTCATGACTGGAATAGTCTTACCAATTTCTTGGATACCGTAGAAGGTTTCCAGGGCAAGGGTAGAACGTCCCTCGCGGCCGCGTTTGGTGGTGATGAGCACGACTCCATTAGCACCCCGTGCGCCGTAAATGGCCGTTGCCGAGGCATCTTTGAGAATTTCGATGGACTCAATATCCGTCGGGTTGATGGTGTTGAGGGCACTGGTGTTTTGGCCACCGCCGTCTAGCTCCGCCAAGTTGGTAGAAGTACCTTGATTATCGTTTACGACCGGAATCCCGTCGATGACGTAGAGCGGTTCTGCCGTCAAAGTAGAACCAATACCACGGATACGAATCGATACGCCACCGCCGGGCGAACCCGAGTTAGTCGTCACGTATACGCCCGCTGCCCGACCTTGTAGGGCTTGGTCTAGGCCCGTATTGGGCAACTGCTTGATGATGTCCTCGTCCACACTAGATAAGGCTCCTGTCAAGTCGCTGCGCTTCTGCGTACCATACCCTACCACTACGACTTCTTCCAGCTTGTTGACGTCCGTTTCTAAGAAAATAGTCCCTAAATCCGTATTGATAACGGGTATTTCTTTCGTGATGTAACCCAGGTAACTGAGTTGCAATACGCTGCCCTTGGGCACCGTAACCGAGAAACGGCCATCGACATCACTAACAGTACCGCTAGTGGCACCTTGGACCAAAATACTGACACCGATGAGCGGTTCCTGCGTGTCTAGGTCGAGGACTACCCCCTTGGTCGTAAGGTCGACCTGGGCAGACAATTGTCCACTACAAGCCAGTAAGAACCAGCAGGTGCAGATAGCCGTAAAGCTGCGTAAAATTTGATTTTGCATAGTCGGTAGTTTAAGGTTTGCGAACCGTGAGCGTTTGTGTTTGCCACTGCGCAGCACCGAGTGCTAGGCTACGTGCCGTGGGTACGCTGCCGCCGATGTGGACGCGAAACTCCCCAGCTTCCAGTTGGCGTTTTCCGTCGTTGTCAATCAGTTCGAGCATATCGGGGTTGATGGTAAAAGTGACTTGCGTTTCGGCTCCCGCTGCTAGGGTAATCCGCTGCATTCCCTTCAAACTGGTAATGGGAACATCTACACTGGCGGCGAGGTCGGTGAGATAGAGCTGCACCACTTCTTCGCCGGCGTACTCGCCCGTATTTTTAACTGTTACGGTAGCTGTTATGGACTCGGTAGCGTTTACACTACGCTGACTCAGTTGCAAATTTTGGTAACTAAAGGCGGAATAGCTCAAGCCAAAACCAAAAGGGAAAAGTGGTTCTTTTTCTTGGTAGCGATAGGTGCGCCCCGTCAATGCGTAGTCCTCAAAGGGGGGTAAATCCTCCACGCTGTACGGGAAGGTAACAGGTAGGCGACCCGACGGATTGGCTTGGCCAAACAATACATCCGCTACCGCATTGCCCCCCTGTTCGCCGGGATACCAGGCAAAGAGGACGGCGTCCGCCAAATCGTAGATTTCTGTGAGGTCAATGGCGCTGCCTCCCGTGACCACGACGACCAAGTTTTCGGAGGTTTCCCGCATTTTGCGTACGAATTCGAGCTGGTTTTCGGGGAGCTTCAAATCTACGCGGTCCCCCTTGTGACTGGACGCGATGGACTCGCCTTCCTCGCCTTCGATCAACTGCGATATACCGATGCAGGCAATTGTAACCTCCGACTCCGAACCCATACCCGAGAACCAATCCATCGGGTTGCGATTGGGAATGTCCAAGAGCGCTCCCTGGCTGTATTTCACGGCGGTGTGCGGGCTGACCCGTCCGACGATACCTTCTAAAATGGTAACCAAATTCTCGCTCACGCCGTAGTAATTGGCTAGCAATGCCTGGGCGTGCGTCGCCATTGGGCCACAAACGAACGCGCTGCCTATCTCTGGCGAGAGCGGGAGTAAATTGTTTTTGTTTTTTAACAATACGACTGATTTCGTCGCGGCTTCCAGACTGAGTGCTACGTGCTCGGGGGCGCGAATGACTTCTGGGCCAATTTTGTCGTAGGCGTGACTGCCGAAAGGGTCGAATAGTCCGAGACGAAAGCGGGTGGGGAGTAATTCGCGGAGGTTACGGTCAATCTCGGCTTCGCTGGTGAGTCCTTGGTCGATGGCGGCTTGCAGTTCGGGATAGGTACTGCCACAGTTGAGGTTGCAACCCGTGTTGAGGGCTAGCGCTGCGGCGGCTGGAGCGTCGTCCACAATTTTATGACCGTCGTAGAAGTCCACCAATGCCCAGCAGTCGGAGACGTAATAGCCTTTAAATTGCCACTGCTGGCGCAGTACTTCTTCCATCAGGTAAGGATGCGCACAGCAGGGCACACCGTTGGTACGGTTGTAAGCGCCCATAACGCCCTCCACTTTAGCTTCCGTTACGAGGGCCTCGAAGGCGGGCAGGTAGGTTTCCCACAAATCTTTTGGACTGACCTGGGCGTCAAACTCGTGGCGCAATCCTTCCGGTCCGTTGTGGACAGCAAAGTGCTTAGCCATCCCCGCCGCTTTGAGGTGGTTGGGATCATCGCCTTGTAAACCCTGCACGAAAGCCACGCCGATACGGGAAGTCAAGTAGGGATCTTCGCCGTAAGTTTCCTGGCCGCGGCCCCAGCGCGGATCGCGGAAGATATTCACGTTGGGCGTCCAGAAGGTGAGGCCTTGGTAGCGACCCCGGTAACCTTGCTGAGACGATACGTTATATTTTGCACGGGCTTCGGTAGCAATTGCTGCGCCGATACGGTGCATGAGGTCCGTATCCCAGGTGGCGGCTAATCCGATGGCTTGGGGAAAGACGGTAGCACGACCGTTACGGGCTACGCCGTGGAGACATTCGTTCCACCAATTGTATTCGGCTACGCCGAGGCGGTCAACCGCAGGAGCGTTATACGATAATTGGCCGATTTTTTCCTCCAGCGTCAGGCGACTGATGAGGTCATCAACACGCTCAGCGGTGGGTAATTGCGGGTTTTGAAAAGCCAGCTTTTCCGACTGACCAACCAGCATACCCATCCACCCTAGCAAGGCGCAAGCCAAGAAGGTAAATTTGGACATACAATTTTTCTGTTTTAGTACACTGTAAAAAAAGCTATTTGGGGTATCTGATCTTTGGGTTTTTAGGCTGTTTTAGTTGAAGCTCGGTATTGGGGTGGGGTTTGGTGTTTAGTTGTTATGTCTAGTTCTGACGGTGTTCTCGCGGACAAGCCGCGATCACGGTGGTACCTTCGGCAAGCCGAAGTGGTGGTGGTGCTTCTTCGTCACGGGCCGCTCTAGCGTGTTCTTTCTCTTGCGACCCCGCGACCGTAGGGAGCACACCCCCACGCAGCGCGAAGCGCAAGTCCCCCCACGACTACGCCCCAGCGTAGGAGTACAACCACGATCCCGACCTTGGTCGGTAGAGTACCCCCACGATTCACCGCAGGTGGAGAGTACCTCATCACCCCGTGAAATACGCCAATATCCCCACCACCAGCACAATCACAAAAAGCGAAGCGGCCACCTCAATCCAGCCGTAACTAGCGCGGTTAGCTGCCTTCTGTTCTGCCGTGAGCGTACCGAAGGTGAGTCCCACAATTTGGGATTCCAGCGGTTTGGGGGTCAGTAAGCTGACCGTCACGCAGATAAAAATGCAAATCACAAACAAGAGAATAC
>JBCDIR010000158.1:0-6267 GCA_038748735.1 Bacteroidota bacterium
CCCGGGGCGCTGGGGAGTATTGGAGTTATTGCGGCTTATTCGCGTACTTTTTGTGGTACCTGTAATCGCGCTCGCATCACCCCGAAGGGCGTGCTCAAAACCTGTCTGTACGACAATGGTGTGCTCAACGTGCGTGACTTGATGCGTGCCGGAGCAACGGATGTTCAGCTAGCGGATACGTTTCGCTCTACCCTTCAACACCGGGCCAAGGATGGCTGGGAAGCGGCCCAACGCGTCACCCGCAGCGGCCCCGCCCGCGAGAGTATGGCCACGATTGGCGGCTAATTTTCCCAATTCTTTTTTTCCTGCTCAATGTGGTGTAGAACGACTTTTACGCCGTACTTCTCCTTCAGGTGCTTGGCCAATTGGTCCGCGCCGTAAACTGAGCGGTGCTGTCCACCGGTACAACCAAAGTTGACCTGCAAGTGCGTAAAACTCCGTTCGATATAGTCTTCCACCGCCGCGTCAACGATGCGGAAGACATCTTGTAAGTAGCTCCCCATATCGCTGTGGTGGCGCAGAAAGTTGATGACGCTTTCGTCGCGGCCCGTCAATTTTTTGTAGGGTTCGTAACGGCCCGGATTGTGAATAAAACGGCAATCGAAAACGAAACCACCGCCGTTGCCCGACTCATCCGTTGGTACCCCTGTTTGCTTGTAGCTAAAGCTGTTGATACTCACGGTTAAGAGACTAGAGCTGGCCTTAATTTTGTCAAAAGGCTCGAAGCGCTTACTCGCAATCAGCCCCTCCAGGGCCGTGCGCAGTGCGGGTACCGCTACCGGGATTTTCTCGTTATCCAGTAGCCATTTGATATTGCGTAAAGCAAAAGGAATGCTTTGCAAAAAGTGCTCCCTGCGCTCGTACAGACCCCGAAAACCGTAGGCTCCTAGCACCTGAATGCAGCGCATAAACACGTAACCGTAGTAATGGCGGGTGAATGCTGCGCGGTCCACGTCGTGAATCTTCTCTAGGGCATCGAGATAATGTTGTAACAACTCCTCGCGGATGTCTTCGGGGATGTTGGCCTTTGCCTGATACAGCAAACTGGCCAAATCGTACTGTAACGCACCACGCCGACCTCCCTGGTAGTCAATAAAAACCGGGTTGCCGTTTTTGATCATAATATTGCGCGTCTGAAAATCACGGAACATGAAGTGATCGGTATCCGCTCGCAACAAAAAGTCCGCTAGGGTATGGGCGTCCTCCTCGAGGGCCTGTTCGTCGAAGGGGACGTGCGCCAAACGCAGGAAGTAATACTTGAAGTAGTTGAAATCCCACAGCATCGACTGCTTGTCGAAGTCCGTGCGGGGAAAGCACTTGCTGTAATCCAATCCCTGCCCGCCGAGCACCTGCAAACGGGCCAATTCTTCTACGACCTTGCGGTAAATATTGACGAGGTAATCCGGAAAATAATCCCCTTTTTGCAGCAGGTAACTATAGAGCGTTGTCGACCCCAGGTCTTCCTGCAAGTAGATGCGCTGGTCCAGGCGTTCCGCGTAAACTTCGGGGACGGGTAAGCCTTTTTCCCGAAAGTGATGCGAAAAATGCACAAAGGCTTCATTTTCTTGCTCGTGGGGGTTAAAAGCACCTACCGCCGCTTTGGTTGGTCCTTCCAGGCGGTAGTAAATTCGGTCCGAGCCGGACGGAGCCAGCGGCAAGACGAGGGTGGGAATTTCACCCGCCCATTCCTGGAAAAGGGCACTCAATTGCTGTTCAATTGCGATGGACGCCATAGGGATTTTCGGCAAAAGTACGGAGATTTACCGTAGTCGTTAAACTACGCAATAAGATTGCGCACTACTGTTTTCTCTTTGTGTCAAAACAAGAAAAATGACACCCAAAGATAACCTCCTCCACTTGCCAGAAAAGTGCTTGGTCCTCCTCATCGGTGGCAGCTCCGCCGGAAAATCAACCTTGGCGAACCGACTTTTTGAGGCTTCCGAAATCGTCTCCTCGGACGACTGCCGCCGCATGGTCGCTAATGATGAAAACGTGCTTGACGCCAACGACGCGACCTTCGCCGTTCTGCACTTGATTGTACGCAAGCGGCTGGAACGCGGTCTGTTCACCGTTGTGGACGCCACCAATTTGCACACGGATAGCCGTAAAGATTTGATCAAGATTGCGCGGGAGAACCACTTGCAGACTCTTGCTATCGTACTCAATTTGCCAACCAGTATCCTCAAAGCGCGCAACGCAACCCGCCCGGACCGGCAGTTGCCCGTACGGACAGTCGTGCGGCACCAACGGACGGCTAAGCAGTCTATCCGCCACCTCAGCAAAGAGGGCATCCGCTATTTCCGCGAAGTACGCAGCGAAGCCGAGGCCAATGAACTGACGGTTGTGCGTACGCCAATGCCCAGTAATTTTAAAGACCAAACGGGACCGTTCGACCTCATCGGTGACGTACACGGTTGTCTGCCAGAACTTCTGGCCTTGCTCGCCCAGTTGGGCTACGCCGTGGAACAGCACGAAGACCGGACGCAGCATTTTGGTTATACCGTAACACCACCCGCTGGTCGCCGCGCCATCTTTGTGGGTGACCTCGTGGACCGTGGGCCAGCCAGCAACGAAGTATTACGACTCGTGATGTCTATGTTGGCGGCGGGTACGGCCTACTGCGTGGCGGGTAACCACGACGATAAACTGCGCCGCTACTTGCAAGGACGTAAGGTGACCATCGCACACGGTTTGCAGGAAACCATCGACCAACTCGACACGGAAGACGAGGCTTTCCGCGCCCAGGTATTGGCCACGCTGCAAGCTTTGCCCTACCATTTGGAGCTAGACGGTGGCCAGTTGCTCGTTGCCCACGCGGGATTGGCGGAACACCTCCACGGCCGCATCGGTGGAGCGGTACGGGAGTTCTGCCTCTACGGTCAAACAACGGGCCAAGTCGACGCGGACGGTCTGCCGGAGCGCTACCCTTGGGCACGTGACTACCAGGGCAAACCGCTGGTCGTTTACGGCCACACGCCCACGGAGCAACCGACCTGGCAAAATCGCACCCTCTGCCTGGATACGGGCTGTGTGTTCGGTGGTACACTGACGGCACTGCGTTATCCGGAAAAGGAACTGGTTAGTGTTCCCGCACGGGCGACTTACGCAGAGACGAAGCGTTCCTTCAAGCGGGGCGCGGAGCAGTCAAAATCCGTTTTTCAATTGGACAGCATCTACGGTCGGCAACACTTGTCTACCCCTTGGCGTAACGTCACGATTAAGGCGGAACAGTCCGCCGCCGCGCTAGAGACAATGAGCCGTTTTGCCGTCGATCCGCGTCAATTGATTTACTTACCACCGACCATGTCGCCACCCGCCACTAGTCGGCTGGAAGGCTTTTTAGAACATCCGGCGGAGGCTTTTGCCTACTACCGGGAAAAAGGAGTCCAGCGCGTCGTTTGTCAGGAAAAGCACATGGGGTCACGGGCCGTAGTGGTGATCGGTAAGGATGCGGATAGCTTGGCGCAACGCTTCCATATCCAAAAGGGCCTCGGCTGGATACTGACGCGGACGGGGCGGGCTTTTTTTGCGGATAATGAACTGGAACAGGCACTTCTCACCCGCTGGCGTGACCAGCTGAGTCGGGTGGGCTTCTGGGAGCGTCACGGTACGGATTGGGTATTACTGGATGCGGAATTGATGCCGTGGTCTGCGAAAGCAAAAACATTGTTACAGCAACAGTACGCCGCCACTGCCGCCGCGGGGAGTTTAGCGATGGAACACGCGCTGATTAGCGTGCAGCAAGCCCAAGCGCGTGGTCTAGCAATTGGTGAATTAGCAACGCATTTGACCCAACATCAGCAGCATTTGACCCAGTTTCGGGCGGCTTACCAACCTTACTGTTGGGAGGTAAATGACGTTAATGATATTCGCTTGGCACCGTTTCACTTGTTGGCGACAGAGGGCTGCGCACATACGGACAAAGGCCACGACTGGCACCTCAACGAACTGGAACGTTGCTGCACGTCCGACGAGCCAACCCTACAAATGACGCGCTACCGCTGGGTCGACCTCGCGGATGTGCAAGCGTGCGCTGCTGCTACGGATTGGTGGCTGAACGTAACGGAGGCTGGCGGAGAAGGTATGGTTGTCAAGCCTGCAACTTTTGTAGCCACGGAAGAAGAACAACTCTTGCAGCCCGCCCTTAAAGTTCGTGGCCGGGAATACTTGCGGTTGATCTACGGCCCCGACTATACCTTACCGGATAATTTGCAGCGCTTACGGAAGCGTAGCTTGGGTAAAAAGCGACGCCTGGCCGAGCAAGAGTTTACGCTGGGACTAGCTGCTTTGCAACATTTCGTCCAGTGCGAGTCTTTGAATCAGGTACACCGCTACGTGTTCGGGGTACTGGCCTTGGAGAGTGAAGCAGTGGATGTTACTTTGTAGGTCCCGGATTTTCGTGTGAACGAAAATCTGGGAGCTTCGATCATTCAGTTTTGCCGAAATCAAAATTTGGGATGCGCTGCGTTACCTTTCCACCACATTTTGAGCCAGAAAAGCGGTTTGACCAACTGCTTGCGCAAGTCCATATCAACGTACATTTTGCCAAATAGATCAAATATCCAAGGGTTCTTGGCAATGAAATTACTCAGTAAGTTCGTCAACCAACGGATTTGGATGATGCGTTGGAGTTGGTAGCTCAGGCGCATTTCCGCCCGTAGTACACGATCTACGCGGACGTCGTAGGCTTGTAGGTATTCGGCGTCGAAGCGCTGTTCGGCTAAGCATTTTTCGACCTGTTCTGCAGCGATAAAACCGCTGTAAAAAGCGTTACCGATTCCTTCGCCCGTAAGCGGATCGATCAAGTGGCCCGCGTCGCCGAGGAGCATATAATTGTCTCCGGAGAGGCGGCGTTTTTTAGAACCCAAGGGTAAGCCGTACCCCACCACTTTGCCCTCGAGTTGAGCATTTTTAAAGCGGGGTCCCATTTCAGGGTGTTTAGCAATGACGTCCCGCAGCACTTGCTGCAAATTAACTCGCCGTGATTGGATGAAATCACTCCGCATCCCCAGGCCGACATTTGCGCCGCCATTAGGCAATGGAAAAACCCAAAAATACCCCGGATTGAGTTCGTCCAAAAAGTGCAATTCGATGAAATTATCTTCGTTAAAATCAGTCACGCCGGTGTAGTACGCCCGTAGGGCCGCTGCGTAGTGCGCATTTTCTTTTTGGTGGCCAGCTTCGTGGCGGGTGAAGTGGGAATAAGCACCGTTAGCGACCAGCAGTATTTGGCAATGCAGGTGAAGTTTCCCTGCCTTATCCCGCAGTTCCCAACCGTCCGGCCTTCGTTCGTAGTGAGCTACGGCAATACCTTCCCGGAAGTCGATATTCGAGCGTTGACGAACTTCTTCGACCAAAAAATTATCGAAATCCACGCGGCGCATCACGTAGCCGGGTGCTTCTTCCGCTTGCTTGTTGTAGTTGGGCTTGAACGGAATCATGAGGTTACGTCCGTTAGGGGGGACGAAGCGAATGCCCCATACGTCTACGTGCGTAGCTTGTTGGCGAAAGCGTTGTAGCATGGCGGGGTCCAAGCGCCCGAGCAGGGTGGTCACCTTACCACTCAGCGCATCCCCACAGACCTTGTCGCGCGGAAAAGTGGCTTGGTCTACGAGCGTACAGGGAATACCGAGGTAGCTTAATTTGAGGGCTGCGCCCGCACCCGCTGGTCCCGCGCCGATGATGCCTACCGTTACTTTTTCCATACGCTATGCGTTTATTTTTCGGTATAGTTTACCACGAGCACGGCCAGACCACTAGCTGCGAAGCTCGCCAAAAAATGTACCCAAACCACGGACCAAGAAAACACGCCCGCCGCTGCCGCTCCAATGGCCACCGCAGGGTTAAAAGCCCCACCCGAGATTCCGCCGAAGGCTTCGGCACAACCTAAAACGGTCATACCAATGGCTAAACCGTAATATTCGTTTCCCGCAGCGCGCTCGGTAGTGGCCACGTGTAAAATAACGAACACCAAGGCAAAAGTCCCTATCGCTTCCGCCGCCAAGGCTGGTCCTACACCACCGAAAGCCGCCGGGCCGAGTTGTTCCTGCGGCAGTAAACTGCTAGCTACGCCTGCCGCCAGTAAAGCCGCCGCAATTTGTGCCACTAGATAGCCCGTGACGTCTCGGGCAGCACACTGCTTCCGCCACCAAAAAGCCAGGGTGACCGCCGGGTTGTAATGGGCCTTAGAAATTGGTCCACCCGCATAAATCATCCCCATTAAAAGGGCGCTAATGGCGAGCGGGTTAGTAGTGAAAAAAATGGCGG
>JBCDIR010000159.1:0-6264 GCA_038748735.1 Bacteroidota bacterium
ATTGTCACTAAAGTGCCCGACGGCAGGCGCAGGAGGTCGGCGGCGATCCAATGCCCAGCTTCCTCGCCGGTCCCCGAAGCGTGTACTACTCGTACCTCGGTACCGTCGAGTCGCGAGCCCACGATCGTCCCTGTGAATTCCGAGTTTGCTTCGTCGACGCTGCGTACGTTTTCGATCATCTGGACCACGTTTTGGTGCTTGAGGGCGACAGCTCGGTCGTCTTGATCTTCTAACTTAACATTGTACCTCCCTTTCGCGTCGTCGAACTTGCCGACGCGTCCAACTTGACCGTTGAGTTCGGGTTTGGCGCGGACATGCTGCACTATCACACGGATCCCAGACTGCAGGATGTCGTGACGAGTGGGTTGTACAGGCGGAGTCGTTCTCTCGGCCACCAATGTTAGAAGTTGCTGTATGAGTGATTCCACAGTCTTTGTGCTTTCGTGATGAGGACCCAGCGATGCGTGAAAGATTGTATGAGCGCGCTTGAACAGAGTCATGGCCCCGTCGTATTCGCCCTAGTGCGTGACACAAGTAGGCATCTTCTTTACCCAGTGCTTTTACCAATTGGTAGTAGACCGAAATCCGCATCTTTTGCCGATTACCTTTCATGGCATCCATCACGCCTGAGATGGCGTTATCCAGTTCTTCTGAGTCATCCATACCCAGTTTCTTCATTAAAAAGTTCTTTTTCACGCGGGCGAGTTCTTCGGGGTCGCTGGCGGATACTAATGAGGCATCTTTCGTATAGATGGACGGTCCCAAGCCTTTCGCTACCTTAGCCAATAAATCAGTGTCGACGCCGACACCCATTCCCTCTAATTGTGCCTTAGCCTTAGCTACTGCGTCATCAAATTTACTCATGTTTTAAGTATTATTTTTGGTGATAGCGCGAATTTACGGAATTCTCTTTAGCTTTAATCGGTAAAATGCAGTATGATTTAATACCGGTGGATAATCAGTCGAATAACGTTTAACAACGTCATCCTGATGTCTTTCTTTGCCGTAACGATCCGCGTCCTTATGAATAAAAAATACATACGATTCTCTTTACTTACAGGTTTGATCATGGTAGCGACGCTGTGTCCTCTTCTGGCTCAATCCAAAGAACCGATAAATGAGATTCAGTTGATGGAGCAGTGTGATCAGATCAGACAACAAGAAACCAAGAATAGAAAGCAAAAACATATTGAATGTCTGGAGCATGTAATGGAAGAGCTTTGTCTAATCAACTACGATAATGATTCTACTTACAGCATACTTTATGCAGATATAAGTAGAGACTTTCAGGATATAGGACGATTCACTGAATCGGGATTTTACATTCGAGCAGCTGTAAACTGTGCAGAAACATCATTTGGGATAGAGAGCATGAAATTGATTCCTATACTAGCTATATTAGCAGTTGATGAAGAAATTGGTAATAACAATCTACTATCCTCCATTCTAACACGCCAAAAAATCAAGTACATCGGCGAAAAAAGCGTTACGGATAAACTCAATGAAGATGCGAGGTATAGCATCTTAAATAACTACAATCAATTAGCTAACCTTTACATCAAAACGGGAAATTACCGAGCAGCGCAGCAAGAATTGGCTTTATCTCACCAATTGTGGAACAGGTACGAACATGACTTTACCGAACAGTTTGAGTACGACCTCATGTATTCTTACGCCACCTTTAAAATTGGTGCCCCATCGGATGCTTACCCGATAATGCAGCGTCAAGTAGCGCGCATTGACAGCTTGGCACAATCAGGGGAATACCTTTTCAACGAGCAGGTAATTGGAAAATTGGTCCTAGCGGAAATACTGCTAGCGCTAAACGATCCGCAAAGGGCGGAAAGCTACGCGCAAACGGCAGTAGATATTCAGCAGACATTTATACCCGAAGCACTTAGTTACGAAAGCTACGGCAAGTATATCTTAGCTAAAACCTGGCTAGCAAGCGGCCAGTACGGCCGGGTCACGGCTTTAATAACACCGGTCCTTCAGAAACACGCAGCGCTGTCGCAAGACGCATATCAGCAAGTCAACTTCGTAGACATTGCCCAACTCTACGAACTGATGGCACGTGCTCAACTGGCGACCTATTCAAGTGAAGGGCAAGTAGCTGCCCTTTATCAGGCACAGCATTACGCAGCAGAGTTGCTATGGGCGGTCGACATTGCCTGGCGTAACCTCAAAAACCAGGATGATTTACGGTTTACGCTGCACCAATATTTCGAATTTATTGAAACACCCCTACGTGTACAATATCAACTGTATGCAACGACGGATAGTGTGCAACACTTGCAAGCGGCCATACAACTCATGGAGCGTTCTCGAAATATTCAATTACGCGCCAGTCTACGGCGTAGTAACTTGGCGAGCCAGCTGGGGGTACCCAATCACTTGCTAGAACGAGAAGAAAAACTCCGACGCGAGCTATTCGAAAAGAATTTCCAATTAGACCAGTCAGCCACGGCTACTACCCAATATTCGGTGCTAGAGGAAGAGTTGTTGCAGCTCAGACAGCGACAACAAGCAGTGTCTGAGGAGATAGCTGAAATTGCCCCCGACCTCAGCCGAGCAGTTCATCGACAACGCTCTTTTACACTAGAGCAACTCGGTGTGCAATTAGCGCCTCGCAACCAGACGGCGCTATTGTATACCATCGGGGAGGAGATCAGTTTTGTGATTGCGGTCAACGCCAAAACGGTCATGTTTGAGCGGATTGAGGTCGGACGCCAGGAACTGCAAGCGCTCGTCAACGACTACCGCGCGGCCATCTACGATCAACCCGATGAAACGACCGCAGCCACGCGTCAACAGTTGGCGACCATCAGTCACCAACTGTACCAATTGTTGATCGCTCCGGTAGCCGACGTTCTGACGGATCGCTTGGTGATCATACCGGATGGGCCACTCGAAATCTTACCCTTTTCGTCTTTATTGTTGCGGGCTACGTCGGGCAGCGCGCCGTTTTCCACTTGGCCTTACCTGCTGAAGCAATACAGTCTCAATTATGCGTATTCTTTGGAACTACTCTTGTACCCAATGCCCGCCAAAGCAGAACCAGCGCACCAAAAAATTCTTGCTTTTGCTCCGGCTTTTCAGGGGGAGCAGTTGCGGGCCATTGCCCAGCGCTCGCAAGGGCAACTGGATGCTAATCAGCAAGAAATCAGTTTTATCGCGGATCAATTCGTGTGTGACGCCTACTACGGAACGAACGCACAACTAGGCACCTTCTTAGATCAAGCCAGCGATTATAGCGTGCTACACCTCGCTACTCACGCCGTCGCTAACGACCAAATTGGTGCCTATTCTTATCTGGCTTTTAGCGAAAGTCAGCAAGATCACCAATTGGAGGTCGGTGACCTGTACGGGCGGCAGATTCCGGCGGATATGGTCGTTCTGAGCGCCTGTGAAACAGGCTTGGGGGAGTGGCAACGTGGAGAGGGAATGGTGGGGCTAGAACGCGCCTTCTTTTACGCGGGTGCGCAAAGTTTAGTATCAACCCATTGGAAAGTGAGCGATCGAGCTTCCGCCCAATTGATGAGTTTATTCTATGACCAACTCAACCGTGGTTTACCCAAAGACGTGGCCCTGCAAACGGCACAAGTCGACTTTATTCATTCACACGAAGATTGGTTGGCGCATCCATTTTTCTGGGCGGGATTTGTCCAGAAAGGGGACACTGCTCCACTGGCCGTACCGAGGCGAACTACTTGGCACAACTGGCTGATCGTTGGAGCTGTGGGTTTACTCGTTTTGGCCGTTTGGGCTTGGTGGCGGGCTAGTCTATTTCGTATAACCTAGATTAGGGCTTAATCAACGCCCGAAAACCATCCATCTTTTCGTTGGGAACGGTCACCGCTAGGTGATAATGCTTGATCTGCCAGCGGCCATCTTGCCACTGCGCCACGCCCGAAGCCCGGCAGGGTCCCATCCAAGTCTCTAACATTTCTTCCCACCAGGCGTAGGTGTTGTTGTCCGTAAAATACAACTGGCGGTCGTAAGCCGTGAAGCTCCAGGCCGATTCCCGCTCGAACGCAAAGGCGGCCCAAGTACGTAGCTCGTCGCGCAGCCACCGCTCCGTCGCGTCCGTGCCGAGGTAGATACCGTCTTCGGCCATGGCACCAAAGAAGATTTCCTCATCGGCCACAGCGGCGGCGTGATGCCACTGGTCGATAAAATCATTGAGCGTATCACGTAGGGCTACGGGAGATGTTAGGCAGCCCGTACGGCGGCGGGTGTCCGTTATTTGGTGAATTTTCCATCCGGCGGTGGTGTGCATCAGTTGAAACGCATTGGTACCACAATGTGATAACTGACCACCAGCAAAGAAAGTGTAAGTGGTCCAAGCCGTGGCCAGCGGGCCGTCCAACTCAATTTGCCTGCTGTACAATTGCTCGTCTAGCGTTCCGGCGGGGTACTGTGCTATTCCCGTAAGGAAACGCTCCGCAGTGCCCGTTTGTAACTGGGTCACCCCGTTGCTGTCTACGATTATGGTTTGCAACCGAATCTCCGGATGCAGCACAGCGGACACCAAGGTCGTATCAGCTTGACGCATACCGTCGAAGAGTTGTTCGATGGTAGAAACAACGGCCGCTCGCTCGGATTGCGCTGTAAGGAAACAGCCAATAAGGAGTAGCGGGATAAGCAATAGATTACGCATAGACAGGTCAGTATGGTTATTTCAAAATATACCTTAAAAATAGAACTGCTGCGTAAGCCACTAAAATTTTTGTTATCAATCGCCAACCATTAGCAATAGGTTGCGCTACGAGCGGGTACGAATTGTTATTCGAACCCATCTTCAACGTTCAATTCAACAATTCGGAGAGTGAACCGTAGTAATGGCTCTTTTATCGCCCAAAATGACGATTCATGCGCCGTTTTAAACCGTTTATCCAGCCCCAATACAGTTCAAGCGCCATTTCTTAGCATTCGTCGTCAAAATCCTAGCATTCAGGTAAAAGAGTTGGGGGTGAGGGGCATTTTGCCGCATCTTTGTTGCAACCAAGGATGATAAAGCATCGTCTTTAAAGTGACTGTTAAACCATAAGTATTAAAAGGGAGACTGTTTCACCCACAGCCCCAACCAAACCCGACATAGATGAAACCTCGACTGTTAATCCCAGCAGTACTGCTCGTACTGCTGACTGGACTCCTTATGTCCATGTCTACCGCCCCACTTTCCGGCCACCCCCAGCGTGGTACCAGTTTGTTCGACCGCTTAGAGCAACCCGAATTGACGCATTTCACCCTGACCTTTAACACCAATCACTTGAGCGAGATGAAGTACCAAGACGAGTACTTCCCCGCTACCTTCACCCACGCTGGTGAAAACTGGGACGCAAAAATCAAAGTACGGGGCCGTTACCGCCGCCGCGTCTGTGACTTCCCCCCTTTGAAGTTGAAGTTTTCGAAGGATATGCTCGAAGCCGCTGGTTTGCAACGCCACAATAAATTCAAATTGGTGACCCACTGCTCGGATAACTTCGACGGAGCCGACAACGTAGTGCGCGAGCAACTCACCTACGACCTCTACCGCCTGATGACGGGCGAAGGTTACCGCACCCAACTGGTAAAAGTGACTTACCGCGATGCCGCTACTGGCGAATCTACGGAGCGTTTCGGCATCCTCATTGAGGATACGACGGAAATGGCCCACGCCCACGGTGGCGACGAGTGCGAAGATTGTGTCAATCCGGCCGCGGCGCAGTTTGTAGCCGGCAATTTAGAGCAAGTAGCCCTATTCAATTACATGATCGGCAACAGTGATTACGATACCAGAATGATGCGCAACGTCAAGGTCGTTCAGCAGCGGGCGGGTGGTCAGTACAAGCTGGTCCCTTATGACTTTGACTTCTCCGGCCTCGTCATGACGGAGTACGCCAAGCCCAATGTAAACTACGGCCAGACCAGCGTACAGGACCGCGTATGGATTTGGGATTTTTCCACCGCACCGCAACTAAATAATGTAGTCGCTGACTTCGCTGCCAAGCAAGATGCTGCCTTCGATTTAGTAGCCAACTATCCCCACCTCAGTACCAAGAGTAAGCGCCAGATTACGAAGTTTCTCACGGAATTTTTCACGGATGTAACCGCTGGGAACTTGCCCGTATAAAACAGTAAAGCGCTGGGGAAAACACATCAAAATGCACTGCCCAGGTAAAGCGCATCGGGATTAACCACCAAATGAAAATTAGACTTGTTCAGCCGGGCATGAATGAGCGAGAGCGCAGCAAATTTTGTTCTGAACGAGAAAGAAAACGC
>JBCDIR010000160.1:0-6236 GCA_038748735.1 Bacteroidota bacterium
ATATCCTGGACCAGGGCGGCTATATTTTTATCGCCCTTTTCGAAGGCGAACCGCTCGGGGCCGTAGCCATGATAAGAATGGAAGACGATACCTACGAATTGGCTAAAATGGGCGTGCGCCCCGCCGGACAGGGCAAGGGCATCGGTTTCCTGTTGGGCCAAGCAGTCATCGAAAAGGCAAAAGTATTAGGCGCCAAACGCCTGTACTTAGAAACAAACAGCCGCCTACAACCCGCCATCCGTTTGTACGAAAAACTGGGTTTTAATCGCTTACTTAACAAAGTGCCCTCGCCCTACGCGCGCTCCAACGTGCAGATGGACAGAGCGTTGTAAAATCACAGCAAAATTCCGTTGGCTGACTGACTTTGTGCGTAATTGGTCGTAGAAGTTTCGATCATCTTGTATCTTTAAAGTATTATAAAACATTTGGACTAGTAACTACAATCTATGTTTATCAAAATCGCTTATTTAAGGGTACTGCGTACTGCATGCTCAATCACGTTATGCCTGATTTTTATTACCAGTATAGCTATCGCCCAGGACAGCCTCAACCTCAGCGGCTTGCAGTGGCGCAGCATTGGTCCGGCGTTCATGTCCGGCAGAATCGCCGACGTAGCCATCAATCCTTCGGACGATAACCACTGGTACATCGGCGTCGGTTCCGGCGGCGTCTGGGAAACGAAAAATGCTGGGGTGACTTGGAACTCCATCTTCGACGGCCAAAGCAGCTATTCCATTGGCTGCGTCACCATTGACGAACGCGATCCCAACCGGGTTTGGGTCGGCACGGGTGAAAATGTCGGAGGTCGACACGTCGGCTTCGGCGACGGCATTTACCTCAGCACCGACGGCGGTAAAAGCTGGTCGAACAAAGGACTAAAAGCCTCGGAACACCTTTCTAAAATTATCGTCCACCCAGACAACTCCAACGTCCTCTGGGTAGCCGCCCAGGGGCCACTCTGGACCAGTGGTGGCGAACGCGGCGTCTACAAAACCACCGACGGCGGCGCTAGTTGGACCCAAGTCCTGGGCGATGATGAATGGATGGGCGCTACCGATTTGCTCATTGACCCGCGTAACCCCGACGTACTTTACGCCGCCACTTGGGAGCGTCACCGTACCATTGCCGCCTACATGGGCGGTGGTCCGAAAACGGGCATCTACCGCTCCGACGACGGTGGCGATACTTGGCAGCAGCTAAAAACGGGTTTACCCACGGGCCGCCTGGGTAAAATTGGCCTCGCCATTTCCCCCCAGCAACCCGATGTCATCTACGCCGCCATTGAAGAAGATCGCCGTACCGGGGGCGTATACCGCTCTGCGGACCGGGGTGCGACCTGGCAAAGACGTTCGGACGCCGTTTCCGGCGCTACGGGTCCCCACTACTACCAAGAGTTGTACGCTTGCCCGCACACTTTCGACCGCCTGTACCTCATGGACGTGCGTATCCAAGTATCCGACGACGGGGGCAAGAACTTCCGTCGCCTGAAAGAAGAGCACAAGCACAGCGACAACCACGGTATGGCCTTCCGCAAAGACGATCCGGATTACCTACTGGTCGCAACGGATGGTGGTCTGTACGAAAGTTTTGACTTGGCGGACAATTGGCGCTTTATGGCCAACTTGCCCATTACCCAATTCTACAAAATTGCGGTAGACGATGCCGAGCCGTTTTACAATGTCTACGGCGGTACGCAGGACAACAGTACCGAAGGCGGACCCAGCCGCACGGACGCCGTCCAGGGCATTCGCAACAGTGATTGGAGGGTGGTCCTCAACTGGGACGGTCACCAACCCGCCACCGAGCCGGGCAATCCGAACATCGTCTACGGCCAACGCCAGCAGGGTACGCTTTCCCGCATTGATATGCTCACCGGTGAGGTGATTGACATCCAGCCCCAGCCCGGGGCGGACGAACCGTACGAGCGCTTCAACTGGGATGCACCCATCTTGGTCAGTAGCCACCAGCCCAGTCGAATTTACTTCGCTTCGCAACGCTTGTGGCGCTCCGATAATCGCGGGGACAACTGGCAAGCATTGTCTAGTGATTTAACCAAGAACGAGGAACGTTTGACGTTACCCATCATGGGCAAGCAACAGAGCTGGGATAATGCCTGGGACGTATCGGCCATGTCCAACTACAATACGATTACGTCCATCGCCGAGTCACCGAAAAACGAAAACCTCCTTTACATTGGTACCGACGACGGAATAATGCAGGTGACCGAGGACGGTGGGCAAAATTGGCGCAAGATTTCCCTCAGCAGCATCAAGGGCGTTCCCGCCACTTGCTACGTCAATGACATCAAAGCCGATCTTTTTGACGAGCGGACCGTCTACGTCGCTTTAGACAACCACAAATACGGTGACTATGCGCCCTACCTCATCAAGAGTACCGATGCGGGCAAAACTTGGCGAGCCATCAACAGCAACTTGCCAGAGCGGACGCTAGTTTGGCGGATTGTCCAAGATCACGAAAAAGCAGGTTTGCTATTCGTGGGGACGGAATTTGGCGTGTACTGCTCCGTTGACGGTGGTGCCAACTGGAACCCGCTCGGCGGTGGATTTCCCACCATTCCCGTACGCGATCTGCAGATTCAGCGGCGGGAAAATGATCTGGTAGCGGGTACGTTTGGCCGCAGCATCTACATTTTGGACGATTACCAGGCCTTGCGTTCGGTGAGCGAAGAGCAGATGGCCGCTGCCGGGACGCTGTTCCCTACCCGCGATGCGTGGTGGTACATTCCGCGTCCGGTCCTGGGTTTTGACGGAACGCAAGGGGCACAGGGTGCGGGTTACTTCAGAACCGACAATCCACCCTTCGGAGCGGTCTTCACCTACCATTTAAAAGAAGATATAAAATCGGCTAAAGCCAAACGCCAGGAAGCCGAAAAGAAAGCGGAAGGCAACATTCCCTTTCCGGGTTGGGACGCTTTGGCGCAAGAAGAATACGAAATAGAGCCGCAGGTCTTTCTGGAAATTCGCAACGCTGCGGGCGAGGCAATTCGTCGAGTCAATGCGCCCGCGAGTAAGGGCTTTCACCGCGTGGCTTGGGATTTACGTCACCCGTCGTCCAATGCGATCAGTAGTTCTGGTGGTTGGCAACGTCAGGGGATGCTGGCTGTACCAGGTGATTATAGCGCTACCCTCTACCGCGTAGTCGCTGGCCAAATGGAGCAATTGGGGGAAACCCAGCCATTCACCGTTAAGCCACTCCGTCAACAGACTGCCCTGCCCGCAGCTGACATGGCCGATATAGCTGATTTTTGGCAAGATTTCGAAGCGACTTACGCTAGCTCTACCCAACTCAGTGCCGAAATGCAACACGCCAGTGGTCTGCTGGAGCGACTGGAAAAAGCCGCAGCTCGCACGCAGGGTGCAACGGCGGATGTACACCAGCAATTGGCCAACTTGCAAGCGGAGGCCAACCGTATAGAACAAATGGTAAGTGGTAATCCGGCTAAAGATCAAGTGGGGGAAAAAACGAATCCTACGATTTTTGACCACCTCTTTGCCGTTATGCGTGGCATTGACAATTCTACTTACGGTCCTACGGCTATGCACCAGCAGTCGTTAGACTTAGCAAAGACCAAGATCACGGCGGCCCAGGCGGCGGTGGCGAGTTGGAACACTCAGGCCGCGGCATTACGTTCCGCTATTCTGCAAGCGGGTGGACCTTGGGTGAGGCCGTAGCGGAATGGTTTGTAAGATTTGATTGAGAAAGTATCCTCCCGGATGTGGCTGTTGTCCTATTCGAGAGGATTTTTTATAACTATGGGTGATATAATTAGGGCAAGTCGGGAGACTTGCAGACGCCTCGTTGCGGGTCACAGACCCTGACGAGCTGAGAGTTGAAGCAATAAAGGCTAACGAATAAACTATTAGACTTGTTCTGCTAGGCATGAATGAGCGAAAGTGTAGCAAATTTTGTCCTGAATGAGGCAAAAAACGTAGGCATAGCCTTAGCTACGGCGAGGCTTTTTAACGAAATTCAGGAGAAAATTTGCCGCTTGCAGCCATTTGAGGCTCTAGCAGAACAAGTCTATTGTCGACTAGACCATGAACGTTGTCCGTACGAGCCGGCGTTCCATTACCTACTACCGTAGCTCGACGTAAGGCGAGCGTATCCCACTACCACAGGTCTTCCTGATGCTAAAATCCTCTTGTCGCTTAGACCCCAGTGCTCCGAAAAATAAGACGGCATCCTTCTACCTGCTACCCAAAGCGAGGAACGCCGCAGGCGTCCCAAGCGATCCTTTTACCAATAGCACCTGCCGTTTTGTCACCATAACTCAGCGCCCCTCACCCCAATCTGTCATAAGTTAAACGCTCATTTTGCCGTTTTGTCGCCCAAATAGGACAACTCTCGCCTTGGCACAGCAATTGCAATTCATAAAGCATTAATTAGAGAACTAACAGAACTTAAAGCATAACCAATATGAGTAAAATTATCGGTATAGACCTTGGAACCACCAACTCCTGCGTGGCAGTGATGGAAGGTAACGAGCCGGTAGTTATTCCCAATGACGAAGGGCGTCGTACAACGCCTTCCGTTGTGGCATTTATGGACAATGGCGAGCGTAAAATTGGCGATCCGGCCAAGCGTCAAGCCATTACCAATCCACAGCGTACCGTGTCTTCTATTAAGCGCTTCATGGGCCAGCGGTTTTCCGAACTTGGCCAAGAAGTAGAACGCGTACCGTATAAAGCCGTCAAAGGGGACAACGATACCGTTCGTGTGGATATTGATGGTCGTTTGTACACGCCTCAGGAGATTTCTGCGATGACCTTGCAGAAAATGAAGAAGGTAGCGGAAGATTTCTTGGGTCAGGAAGTGACCGAGGCCGTAGTAACGGTACCCGCCTACTTCAATGATTCGCAGCGCCAAGCTACCAAGGAAGCGGGCGAAATTGCGGGGCTAACCATTAAGCGCATCATCAACGAGCCAACGGCGGCGGCCCTTTCTTATGGCCTCGACAAGCGCTCGCAAGATATGACCATCGCCGTTTACGATTTAGGTGGTGGTACGTTCGATATTTCGGTCCTAGAACTCGGTGACGGCGTCTTCGAGGTGAAGTCTACCAACGGAGATACCCACCTGGGGGGAGACGACTTTGACCGCGTTATCATTGATTTCTTAGCCGATATGTTCAAAGGTCAGGAAAACATTGATTTGCGTAAAGACCCAATGGCACTTCAGCGTTTGAAGGACGCAGCGGAAAAGGCTAAAATTGATCTGTCTAGCACGACGGAAACGGAAATCAACCTGCCGTACATTACCGCAGTAGATGGTGTACCTAAGCACTTGGTGACCAAGTTGTCGCGCGCGAAGTTCGAGCAACTAGCCGATGATTTGGTAGAGCGCACGCTCAAGCCCTGCGCGGAAGCGCTCAAGGATGCTGGTCTGGACAAGAACGAAATCGACGAGATTATCCTCGTGGGTGGTTCTACGCGTATCCCACGTATTCAGGAGGCTGTTGAGAAGTTCTTCGGCAAGAAGCCTAACAAAGGGGTAAATCCGGACGAAGTTGTAGCCGTAGGTGCCGCCATTCAGGGTGGTGTACTCAGCGGTGACGTACAGGACGTATTGCTCTTGGACGTAACGCCACTATCACTCGGTATCGAAACGATGGGTGGGGTGTACGACGTAGTCATTGAGGCGAACAGCACCATTCCTACGAAGAAGTCTAAGACTTATTCGACGGCTTCGGACAACCAGCCTTCGGTAGAAATTCACATTCTGCAGGGTGAGCGTACCATGGCCAAAGACAATCGTCCGGTCGGTCGCTTTATTCTCAACGATATTCCACCCGCTCCGCGTGGGGTGCCTCAAATCGAAGTCACCTTTGACATGGACGCCAACGGTATCCTCAGCGTTTCCGCCAAGGACAAGGGGACGGGTAAGGAGCAGAGTATCCGCATCGAAGCCTCAACTGGCCTCAGTAAGGATGAGATCGCCCGCATGAAGGCCGAAGCCGAAGCTAATGCCGACGAGGACCGTCAAGTACGCGAGCGCATTGAGAAGATGAACCAAGCCGACACGTTGGTTTTCCAAACGGAGAAGCAACTCAAAGAGTTTGGCGATAAGCTGCCCGACGATAAGAAAGGCGCCATCGAAAAAGCCGCTGCCGACCTCAAAGCCGCTAAGGAAGCCGACGACGAAGCGGGCGTAGATACGCACATGGAAGCGCTCAACGCCGCCTGGCAAGCCGCTAGCCAAGAGATGTACCAAGCTAC
>JBCDIR010000161.1:0-6225 GCA_038748735.1 Bacteroidota bacterium
AACTCGTGGGTGATATTGGTGTATAACCTGGCGCGCATACGATCCATTTTCTTCAATTGCCGGGCCTCGGAACGTTCCAATTGACGATTTAGTAATATTCTGTAAACCGCGTACGCGAGCAAGACAATTCCACTGCCGTAGAGAAGATAGGCCCACCAACTTTGCCACCAAGCGCGGGGCAGAACGAGCGTAAGCGTGTGGGGAGGATAGACCCAGTTACCGACCTCGTCGGTGGTCTGTAGTGCTAATTGGTGACGACCCGGTGCCAACTCCTGAAAATAGATCATCGGATAATGACCTGTTTCCTGCCAAATCGACATCTTTTCGCCTAAACGGAAGCGGAAACGGCGAGCGTGCGGAAAAGATAAATCCATAGCGGAAAAGGAAAGAGAGAATTGGGTTACCCCCGTAGGGATGGTGACTTCGTTTTGGTCCAAAATAGCTAAATGTTGGGCCTTCCCATCACTGTGGAGAATGACATCTCGTAGCCGGAGTGTATAGG
Organism: Bacteroidota bacterium; assembly: GCA_038748735.1. GTDB lineage: Bacteria > Bacteroidota > Bacteroidia > Chitinophagales > Saprospiraceae > Lewinella. The sequence goes on from JBCDIR010000161.1 coordinate 503, forward strand.
TACTCGTATCGGGCATCAGTTTAGCGGGAGAGAAGCCGTTTAGACCGCTTGGACTCCCAATCCAAAGCACACTATCTTTTCCGCTGCTCAGCAAGCCGTCGGCCAGTTGGTTATCCAGTAGACCATGTGCCGTGGTGAAGTGTTGGCAGCTACCCGTTTGGGGGTTGAAGCGCGTGAGGCCCTGGTGACTCGTTATCCATAGCTGTCCTTGAGCGTCGAAAGTGAGGTTGCTCAGCGCGTTAGTAGGCAGACCGTCATCGGTAGTGTAATACTCAAAAGTATTGGTGGCTGGTTCGTAACGATTTAGACCGCCTCCTTGCGTGCTAATCCACAATGTTTCAGCAGCTGGGTCAGCAACTATTCCCGATACAAGTGGACTGGATAAACTGCTATTAGCTGTTGTGCCGTACGGCAGATGCTTGAACTGAGTAGCGCCCTGTCGGTAGGTTTTCAAGCCTTCGTCCGTTCCCAGCCAAAAGGTGCCATCCGGGCTTTGGTAGATGTTGGCGCTTAGGTAATGCTGAGCAGAAGGTCGAGTTTCTTCGTGATACAAGAGACCATAGAAAATGCCTTCTGTTTGGTCAAATAGGCCAAAGTAGTTCGGCGTGAGCAACCAAAGTTGTCCCTGTTGATCTTCGTATATATCGACAATTACATCTTGGTCTTCCAGTATTGCAAAACGCTGTATGACTTGTGGTGCTGTCCTTTGTAAACTAATTTGATACAAATATTTAGTCCCCCCCAACCAGAGGGTGCCGTCTTTGGCTTGGTGAATGCAATGTATGGTTACGGAATCAAGTGGAAATTCTTTTGGTGCTGTCGTTCGGGAATGATCCCAGTACCAGATTTGCTGTTCGTGATCAGCCCACCATGGGCCGTTTGATGTGGTAGCGCATAGGGCCGAAAGCGGAGCCGTAGACAGGGAAGCCGTTTTGTTCTCTTGACGAAAGTATTGGTAGGTCAGCGGCCAGTGGTATAAGCCCTCGGTAGCGGTTCCCAACCATAGGTTTCCTGTTTTGTCGAAGAGTAGACTCGTCAGGGATGTCGCGTTAAGATTAGTAGGCAAGGGGTGCGAGAGACGCAGTTTTTGTAGCTCTTGATCCCATGACTGTTGCTGCTGCGTCTGTGCGGCTAGTAATGTCTGGAGGTGATGAGTAGTTGCTCCGTTCGGAGATACGTTCTGTTGATTTGCGTTGGGGAGGAATCGTTGGGTGTCAGGATCAAATTGGTCTACGCCTTGCTCGGTAATGATCCAAAGGTGACCGTCTACATCCTCCAACAGCTTAGTAACTCGATTATCCCTCAGCGAGCGTAAATCGAATGGCTGGTGATGGAAATGTTCAAACGTATGCCCGTCGTAACGATAGAGGCCGTACGGCGTTCCCACCCAGAGAAATCCAGATTGATCTTGTAATAAAGCAGTAACTTCCGGCACAGGAAGTGCTACTTTTTGAATAGGTGCCGTCTGTGCCGCTAGCGTATTCGTCATCCAACCGATGAGGAGGGCGAAGTAGGGGAAACAAATAAGGTGCCGGCGAAACGAACTTCCGAAAGACATTCCGTAGGTTTTACATACGCTACGGTAAAGATACCATTTTTGCCCTATTACATGATACATTATGAACATAAGCCGTTATCAACCTAAGCTTATCCTTTTTTATTTATCAGTGCTGTGCTTCCTATTCAGTTGTGGTGAATCTACGGAGCGAGAATTACCTGCATCCACGCTGCAAGAAAAAAAATTGGCAGTTACCGTTTTCGAGAACTTAACGGAAGATTCCACCTTGGCCAATGTGGGTCAGATGGCTGCTGAATGGATAGCCCAGGGGTTGATGCAGATTGAGGATGTAACGGTTTTAACACCTTCGACCGTCCGTCAATTGTTAGCTGATCAGGATGTGGATGCTGTTCATTATCTCGCTACCACTTCGGCAGTTGATTATGTGTTCGAAGGAAGTTATTATTTGGATCAACAGGAATTATTGCTCAAAGTCCGCTTAGTGAATAGCCGTACTGGGGAAGTCGAGTACCACTTACCCGATTTTCGCACGCCTGTCGTTGACCCTCTCCACGGGATACAAGAAGTAACTGAGCGAATCATGGGATACTGGCTCAATCGAACCCAAATTGAGCAGCGTATTACCAATCCACCTAAGTACGAAGCCTACCAAATTTTTTTGGAAGGTATGACGTATTACGAAGTAGATGATAGCCTGTTCCGTCAAGCTATGGAGCAAGTACTAGCGTTAGATGCCAGTTACTTTGAACCGCATCTGTTCTTAGCATATTCCTACTATTATAACAATTACAACTCCTACCGCAGTGCAGTACAAGCACGTCAGATATTGCAGCGTGTCGAAGATCGTCAACTGAATTTAACGCCCTATCAGCAGGCTGTTTACAATGCCGCTCGCGCAGAAATTAATAACGATACCGATGCTGCCTATTTAGCGTTTAAAGAATTGTTCAAGCGTTATCCCGATGATCCATTTGTACGTTATAATGCCGGCACTTTTGCGTTGTTTTCTAATCACCTTAACGATGCCATCACCATTCTTGGTGGGGTAGATTTTGAAAAACTAGATTTTAGTCTGAATGTCGATAAACGCAATCTATTATTTCTCTTCGATGCCCTACACCAAAAAGGCGACTACCAACGAATCCTTGACCTTAGCTACAAATACTTATCTGTCCATCGTGATTACTTTTATGAATTGGTGGCCCACATCAACTTGGGAAATGAAGCGGCTGCGGCCAAGGTTTTTAACGAGTTAGATGCACAATCGGATGAGCAACTACGTCGGCCCAAGTCTTATTACTACAATATACTGGGGCAAGAGTATCTGAAATTAGATCAACCTAACCCCGCCAAACTCTGCCTACAGAAGAGCATGCAGTTTGCCCCCAAGCGCCCAGGAGAAATTAACTACGAACGCATCTTTGCGCTGTTCTATTTGCAAGCCTACGATAAAGGGATAACGGAGCTACAAGCATTAGCTGCTACAATGACATCATCAGACCGAGCAATTGAGCAGGGCATAGTGTTAAATTTTTTGGCTTACTTCTACGCGGCTAAAGGTAATCTAGCCCAAGCCGCGGTGTACCAACGAGAACGTACACAATTCAGGCAGCAACACTTCTTTTATTTGACGGATGCTTACATTAGTATGCAAAGTGATGACTATGCGGCGGCAGTAGATCAATTGAAAGCGGCTTACCGCGCAGGTGTTGTATTTGAAGATATTAGTTTTGGACACCATGTCGATTTTCTTCCTCTACACGGCTATCCTGCTTTTGATGACTTTGTACGCCCTAAAGAGTAGCTGATTTTCCTACAGCTTAAAGGGCTCTGGGTAGATGCTCCGCTTGGTTGAGTCGTTGGGCTAGCGCTTGCTGCAATCGAGTTTTCTCCACCTCGCTAACGGCAACTGAACTATCCAGATGCCAAGACAACCCTGTTTTGGACCACTTTCGTACAGTACAACACCCAGGCCGATAACTTCAATATCAACAGCCGCTTGCAGTGGCAGTTTCGTCCGTTGTCTTGGATTTTTCTGGTATATACGGATAACTACGCTACGGAAATCTGGGGCCCGAAGAACCGAGGAATCGTGCTAAAAGCGAATTATTGGTTGGTCTTGTGATGGTAAGTAAAATAGCTCAAAAAGAGATCCATCTTCCCTGCTACCCATTTCTTCCAAAAAAACCACCATTAACCCTCGCCTCTTTCCCAAAAAAGTCTCATTTTGCACGAATTTTATATTTTCGACCAACCGGAGCGTCTTTCAAGACGTTTCTCCCCCAAAGTCACTTTAAGGACCAGTAAGTTGTACCACTAGTCTTTGAACAAAATAGAGCCAAACTAACAGCAGCAATGACGGACTTTTCTTTCATCGCCAATGCCCATCCCAACTTTATTGAAAATCTGTACGAACAGTACCAGCAAGACCCCCAAGCGGTTGAGCTGAGTTGGGCCGCTTTCTTTAAGGGATTCGACTACGCCACTGCGGGCGAAAACGGACACGCCGCAGCGGCGGACGATACCGCTATTGTAACCAGTAGCGCCCACTTAGCCAAGGAACTACGCGTGCTAGCGCTCATTAAAGCCTACCGCGACCGGGGGCACCTTTTGTCTACTACTAACCCCATCCGCGAGCGGCGCAACCGTACGCCCAATGTTAATTTAGAAGACTTCGGTCTAACCGATAGCGACCTCCAAACCGCCTTTTTTGCGAGCCGGGAAATTGGCCTGGAAAACGCTACGCTAGCCACTATTCTGGATCACCTCAAGCGCGTCTACACCGGTAGTATCGGTTACGAATACCACCACATCGCCAACCGTGAAAAGCGCCGTTGGTTGCGTACCCGCGTCGAGGCGAGCCAGCCGGAACAATCCTACGGTCTAGGGTTAGATAAAAAGCGCCGCATCCTGGAAAAACTCAACGGAGCGGTGATGTTCGAGAAGTTTTTGCACACCAAATACGTGGGGCAGAAACGCTTCTCACTCGAAGGAGGAGAAAGTGCCATTGTCGCCCTTGATGGTATCATCAACGAATCGGCCAAAGGTAAAGTCCAAGAAATCGTCATTGGTATGGCGCACCGCGGGCGACTCAACGTTTTGGCCAACATCATGGGTAAAACCTACGAACACATCTTCAACGAGTTCGAGGGGAATGTTGAACCAAACCTCAGTTTTGGGGACGGTGACGTAAAATATCACCTGGGTTACAGTAGTCAGGTCAAAACGCTGGGCGGTGAAGAAATTCACCTCAAAATGGCTCCTAATCCGAGTCACTTGGAGGCAGTTAACCCCGTGGTGGAAGGCTTTGCTCGCGCTAAGGCCGATATTTTGTACCAAAGTGAGTACGATTCGATACTGCCCATTCTCATTCACGGCGATGCTGCCGTGGCCGGGCAAGGTGTTGTGTTTGAAACCGTTCAGATGAGTGGCCTGCACGGTTACACAACGGGTGGTTCGATTCACATTGTGATCAATAACCAAGTTGGGTTTACCACCGATTTTGACGATGCGCGTACTTCTACCTACTGTACGGGGGCGGCGGCGGTCGTTGGTGCTCCGGTCTTCCACGTCAACGGCGACGATCCGGAGGCTGTGTTGTACGCCTGCGAGATGGCTGTGCAGTACCGCCAGGAGTTTAATACCGACGTCTTCATCGATATGGTTTGCTATCGGCGTCACGGTCACAACGAAGGGGACGACCCGGAGTTTACGCAACCCGAGATGTATAAGTTCATCAAGGCGCACGACAACCCGCGCGAGATCTACCTCAAGCAGCTCCTCCAACGCGGTGACCTGGAGAAAAAACTGGCTGACGAACTAGAGGAGACCTTCTGGAAACTCTTGCAAGATCGCCTGGACGAAGTACGCGAAAAGCCACTGCCGTACAAATACCAGGAACCCGAACAGGCTTGGCGCAAACTCCGTAAAACGACCGACCCCAAAGACTTCAAAAAGTCACCGGATACCGGCGTAGCGGAGCAGACGCTCCAACACATCCTCGACAAGCTAACGGAAGTACCCGAAGGCTTTACACCGCTGCGTAAAGTGCAGCGCTTGTTCAAGAATATTCACAAAGCCCGTGAAAGCGATCAACTCGATTGGGCACTGGGCGAACTGATGGCCTACGGGTCCTTGCTAATGGAAGGTCGCAACGTACGTATGAGCGGACAGGACGTGCGCCGGGGTACGTTCAGCCACCGCC
>JBCDIR010000162.1:0-6223 GCA_038748735.1 Bacteroidota bacterium
CCACGGACGGTCAGCGCAATACACTACTGTCGGCCAATCCGTTTAGCATTGATCCGTCGCTAGGTTTAGAAGGAGCTTACCGCGATTATTTGTTCCTCCGTTTTGGAGTAAATCAGTTCCAGCAGGAGCGTGATTTTGACCAAGAGGAGAACCTAACGATGCGGCCTAGCCTCGGGGTAGGCCTACGCCTTGGCTCGCTAGTGGTTGACTATGCGTACACGGATTTGGGGGACAGCCGTAATACGTTTTCGCACGTCATCAGTTTAGCTTTGGCGTTAAAGCCACGGACGAAGCGGTAGGTATTTCCACTACCAAAAATGAAGTGAAACAGGCGTACTAAAACACAACCTTTACGTCCGTCATACGTTATAACAATCGACCACACGGGCACCTCAGCGTTTTGGCTCTACACTTATTAAATTAGGGTAAGACTTAGTGCGTGTCTAGGGCGGGCCTCAATCTCGGTTAAGCCGAGACTCCCTTCGTGGGACAAGGGGATTACCGAACCACGTCGGCGACCCTAACCATGTTTTTCTGAGGGTCCAAAACCACCCGGTGCTTGTGTTGGTTTTTTACACCAACACCTCCGCCAAAAACGCCTCACTCCGCCGTTCCGTCCAGTACGTACCACGAGCATCCGGGCCATAAAAGCCGCAGTGCCCCCCGTGGCGCGGCATTTCCAAATACAAATAGGCATGTTGTTCAGCTAACTCACGCGGAAAGCAGGCGGGCGAGAGGAAGGTATCATCCTGCGCATTGAGCAGCAGCGTTGGACAGTGAATATTAGCCATAAAATCGGTACTAGCGCAAGAGGAATAGTAGTCTATTTCGTGCTCGTAGCCGTGGATGGGACCCGTGAATTGACCGTCGAATTCCGTGAAGTTTTTGGGCAATTGCTCCGGTAGCGCTAAGTATTGCGGGTAAGCGTTGGCCTTTTGCTGCATCTTGACGTTGAGCGTTCCCAAAAAGCGCCGGACGTACATCCAGTTGCGCGGAGCGGAGATCGCTTGACTCGCCGTTAGTAAGTGGCAGGGGACCGAAATGGCTATGCTCGCCCGGACGGTCTCGGGTAGATAGCGCCCACTCTCACCGAGATATTTCAATACTACATTCCCACCCAAACTAAAACCAATTAAAACAATCGTATCATAGTCGAAGTGCGTCACAAAATGTTGGACCACTTTCCCCAGGTCACTGGATTCGCCCATATTGTACGTGCGTAGCCGCCGGTTGATCGCGCCGCTGCACGAACGAAAATTCATCCCCGCTACGTCCCACTGTTGTTCATAAAAATAGCGTAACATGCCCATGATGTAAGGGCGCTCGCTACTGCCCTCCAAGCCGTGAAGCGTGATCACCAAACGGCGATTTCCGCGCTGCGCCAGATCTACGTCTAGGAAATCATTATCCGGTGTGGTTATACGCATTCGCTCGAGCGGAACGGGAAAAACGCGCCGAAAAAGTGCCGGAATAATCGTATTGACGTGCGCTGCCCGAAACAGCCACGGCGCGCGGTAAGTAGAAGCGGTAATCAGCGGCATGAGCGGTCAGTTGGTGATGGGATTAAGCTGGCGCAGCTCCAACTGGCGTTGTAGCGTGTCCAAGTGATAATAATTGAAACTATCACGAAGGAATGCCATATCTAGACTATCGGTACCTAGTTCGTCTACGTAAACCAGAAAGCCCTCCCGGTAAATACCCAAACACTGTGGCCAAACGGCGGTGGCACTCAGCCCCTCATCGTTGAGTTCGGCGAGACGCATCCGCGCCAGATGAAGGCTAGCGAAGGTCGTATCGTAGAGGTAGTAATACGCCCGATCCAAGCGATTGTAGCGGTTACAACTATAGTAAGCAGCCATCTCCATGCCCGGTTCGGCGCCTAAAATACGGAGTGGTGGCAAACCTACGGCCTCCGCTTCTTCGTCCTCTTCCATTTGCAGTAAACCCGAAAATTGCTCCTCGTTGAGCTGCTGTACGTACGGTTGGTAAGTCGAGTCGTCCACGGGGGCTACGGGGGCGTCGATTACGTAGTACCCCGGTTCCGGGCGCTCTTGGGAGGCGAGCTGCTCCGCTTTGTACTGTGCCTCCGCCACGAAGTGAATAGGGAGCTTATCGTACTCCGTTTTGATCAAAAAGAAACTGACCAACAAACCCGCCGCCACGATACTCCACTGGTAGTAATACGTGCGGGGAAACCAACGAAAATAGCGCGAAGTACTCGCACCCAACCAAGTCTGGAAACGCGCTTTGAGCTTTTGCCAGGGCTTGCGGGCTACGTTAGCCATTTGTGCGCGCCACTCAGCACGGGGCAGCCAGGGAAGCGCCTTTTGTTTGGGAACAAAGTGATCGGCCCGGCTAGGAGCCATCAACAGTCGGGGTTGTCGTTTGTAGTTGATTTCCACCACCCCAAAGCCGTAGCGCGTACACTGGCGCAGCAATTCGGTACGGTACTTTTCGGACTTTTCGGCGAAGACATCGTAGGCAAAAGCAATCCACTGATCGTCGGCTTGGTACTGCTTGAACTGCTCAATGGCGTAGATGTAGCGGTAGCGGGGCAAGCGCGCAAATAAAATGTAGTACACCATCACCCAAGCCGGAAAACTCGCCAACAACAGCAGCATACGTCGGTTAAAATCCGGGCCAACGAGGGGGTACCATTCACTAGCGTGCGCGATGGCTAGCGAAAGGGGGACCAGCAAGAATGCAAAGGCCATCGCATCCCAAAAGACGTGACTTTTGCGCGGGCGGTAGACAATTTCGTCGCGGGTAAGCTGCGAGGTAGCCTCGAAGGTAGCGGTAAAAATGTGACCGTCCGCCTCCGTAAAACGCAGAAAGCCATCGGCGATGATATTATTGGACCCCTTCATGTCCGTGCCGCTAATGGTCAGGTCATTTTCCGCGCGGGTCCGCGCACGGTAAAAGCTGCGCAAGAAGCCCAGCGTGATGTGTTTGATGATATTTTCGGAAATGGCCGACATCAATCAACGAACAGTCGTGTGCGCTACTTGTTCCCAAATTTGAATCACCTCCCAGGCCGGACGTACGTCGTGTACACGCAACAGGCGCGCGCCCTGTTGCAGCGCGATCAAGTGCGCCACGCTGGTTCCGTTGAGGGCGTTTTCAGGAGTTGTATCCAACAGTTTATAAATCATCGACTTCCGGGATAAGCCCGCTAAAATGGGGACTTCTAGCATACCGAAGAGGTGTAGCCCTTTGAGTAGTTCGTAGTTTTGCGCTACGGATTTACCAAAGCCAAAACCCGGATCGATGATGATGTCATTGAGTCCTTTTTGGCGCAAAATAGCCACCTCTTGCAGAAAAAAATCGAGGATACGTTGCACGACCTTATCGTACTGCAAGTCCTGCTGCATCGTTTCCGGCTTACCGCGCATATGCATCAGGATGTAAGGGACACCTAACTCGGCCACCGTATCGTACATAGCGGCATCAATTCGCCCCGCCGAGATGTCGTTGACGATGCTCGCTCCTGCGGCCACGGCCTGGCGTGCTACCGTGCTATGGACCGTATCAATTGAGATCAAGGCGTGGGGAAACTGTTTCCGAATCGCTTCGATGGGGGGCAGTACCCGCTCCAACTCCTCTGCGGGTTGGATGATGGCTGCCCCGGGCCGCGAAGACATCCCGCCGATGTCGATGATGTCGGCTCCTTCGGACAGCATTTGTCCGGCGGTGGCTACGATGGCGGCGAGGTGTTGCTTGCGGCTGTCGGCGTAGAAGGAGTCGGGCGTCACATTGATCACCCCCATAATGCGGGGGCGGTCGAGTGAGAGCAGCGTGCCTCGGCAATTAATGGTCCGCTGTGGGAATATAATATAGGCTTATTCTCCCGCAAAGTTATTAAATTTGCACCTCAATTTTTACACTATGGCGATCAACGTTGAAAAGGCCAATCGGATAGGTCGAATTATCATTTTCGTGATCCTTTTGGCAATTGCTTTTATTATCGTTCAAAAGTATTACGCCACCAATCCCGGCAGTACCTTCGGCGCACCGCAGGAATACGAACTCAACTACATGCCGTCCGATTACGAAATGGACGTTGACCTGGAGAATGCGGTCGCTATTGCCAATAATCCGCAACGCTACCGGAAGGAGTTCAACCAACTCGTTTACGACCTCAACGTGAGCGTACTGCGTCACGTCAGCAAGCGGATGGGCTTATCGGACAGCTTGAAACAAGCGGTCATTCGAGAATACGAGCAGAATCATCACACCTATCTGCGAACCTTATACTATAACGATTTCGTCCGTCTCAAAGACACGACGGCCAACCTCTACGAAACGTGGTACGACAACGAAAGCGGTAGTTCGACTAGGGTACTGGAAGAAATCACGTCCAAATACACCTGCTACCTCATCAATCAGATCATGGCGACGGTCATCAACACGCGCCAGGGGGTCGTTTTGGCTAAAGGTAGTAACCTGGAGACGCCCTGCGGCATTGCCATGACGGAAGTGCTGGGTCCCATGATTGCCCGCATGGAAGAACGGGCCGCCATTGAAGACTTTAGCCGCGCCCGCGGATTGCTACAAGAAAAAGTGGAACGCGTCATCGCCGAACTCGCCACCATGGAAGTGCGCGATAAAAAAGGGATTAACAAACAGTTGCAGACGCAAATCTGGGGGATGAACGTCTCTAGCTCGGACCTAGAAATCACGGCTATTTCTATTTTAAAAGTTGGCTTTCGCCTCAACGATTACTTTGACGTACAACTCAATCCCAAGGCGGGAGTGGTAGTGGTCACCTTACCGGAACCTACTATTCTGAGCCACGAGGTCTACCCCAAAATTGAGAAACTGGACATTGGCTGGATGCGGGAATTGGAATCGGTCAATTTCAACGAGTCCTTCAATTCTTTACGCAAGGAATTCCGCCGCGAAGCAGTGGAAAGTAACCTCATGGGCCGTTCCAAAACCCAGGCCATCGAGTTGATGAATACCATGTTTAGTCCCTTAGTCAAGAGCATCAATAGCCGCTACGAGCTAAAAGTACAGTTCCGCAAGGTCGACCGTGCCGAGGCGGACTTTGGGGATGAATCCATTCGCGGATAGCCGTAATTTGAACCCATGTTGAAGCGATTTTTCCTGCGGGAAACCAATATGCTGCTGGCGATTATCCTGAATTCGCTGGTCATCTTTGCTATTCATTTTCCTACGCTGGAGCACAATGAGTGGCTGTTGCTGTTGGACAACCTTTTTATCTTCCTCTTCGTATTGGAGGCGCTGACGAAGATCAAGGTCTACGGCTGGAAGGGGTACTGGGCCAGCGGCTGGAACCGCTTCGATTTTGTACTCGTAGTGGGTAGCTTACCGACGCTGCTAGCCGGAATCGTGCCTTTGCCGGATACGTCGCTACTGATTATTTTCAGGTTGTTTCGCTTGCTGCGCTTGGTGCGTTTTTTGCGCTTTATTCCCAATATGGGCAGCTTGCTGGCGGGTTTGAGTCGGGCCATCAAAGCCTCGGTATTCGTGATTATTGCGTTGTTCTTTCTGAACATCATGCTGTCGCTCATCACGTGCCAGTTTTACGGCAAGATAGCGCCAGAATACTTCGGCAATCCCTTGGTCGCATCTTATTCCATCTTTCAGTTGTTTACGGTAGAGGGCTGGAACGAGATAGCCGAAAACGTGGCCCAGAGTACGACGGGACCAATTTTCATCGGTATTACTCGCTTTTATTTCGTAATTGTCGTATTGTTAGGAGGCATCTTCGGTATGTCGCTGGCCAACGCCGTTTTTGTGGACGAAATGACCATTGACAATAACGATGCCATCGAAGCGAAAATCGACAGTCTGCAAGCCGAAATTCGGGAACTCAAAGACTTGTTAAGCAAAAATAGTTAGTCCTTGCACTTCATCATCTTCGACATAGAAGCCACTTGTTGGGAGGGTCGTCCGCCTTCCATGACGCCGGAGACCATTGAGATCGGTGCCATCAAGATGGATAACTACGGAGATGTGCTCGGCAGTTTTCAGCGCTTCATCCGTCCGATTTTGCATCCACAGCTTTCGCACTTTTGCCGTCGCCTTACGAATATCGACCAAGTCGACATCAACCGCGCCCGCGACTTCCCCCGCGTCATCGAAGACTTCCAAGACTGGATCGACGTTTGGGACGAGGATTATCTCCTGTGCTCCTGGGGAAATTTCGACCAAAAAATCCTCCGCCAAGACTGTGACCTCCACCGCCTCGAAGACGAAC
>JBCDIR010000163.1:0-6184 GCA_038748735.1 Bacteroidota bacterium
CGAACGCCTCGTCCTCGCCGCAGCCGCGCCGCTTCATCAGGATCCCTTTCGCGCGGTCCAGCGTCTTGCGTTCGCTCAGATTGTTAAATAGTCGGATTAAGTCATTCTTTTTATCATGGACAAAGAGCGATTGCGGCAAGAAGTACAGTACCGGGCCACACGCAGTAGCGGACCCGGCGGGCAGCACGTCAATAAGACGAGTACGCGGGTAGAGCTGTACTGGGACTTAGACCATTCCGAGGCCGTGAGTGAAACGGAAAAAAATCGGCTACGTCAGTCACTGGCCAACAAACTGAATCGGGAAGGCCAACTCCTCCTTAGTGCCAGTCCGACCCGTAGTCAGCACAAAAATAAGCAGGCCGTTTACACCAAGTTCTTGCGTCTCCTGGAAAAAGCGCTCATTGTACCAAAGAAACGAAAAAAACCTAAAGGTCCCAGCCGTGCGGCCCAAGCCGAGCGCCTCAAGAAAAAGCGCATCCGCTCGGAGATCAAAGCGGCGCGGCGTAAGGTGGAGTTTTGAGATTATCACCCTAGTTTAGCATTCAGACAAGACATCGCCGGCTTAATCGGCCTCTGCATCACAATATCAACCCATCGCCTTTTACTACTCTTCCAGTACGTAGATGTGCCACCAAGCCAACTCGTCAAGCCAGCCATTGAAGTTGAACGGTTCGAGCCAAGCGGGACGGTTGGTGTACAGTAGATAATCGTAGAGTGGAGGAGCGGGATCGCGTGACTTTTCGACGTAGAGGATAGTACCCGCAGGATAGGTGATGGGATAAAGTTCTTCCTGCCACTTGCGGACGCTGACGCGGTGGGGGCGTTGGTAAAATTTAGCTTCCAAATAGGCGAAGCTGTAGAGGTCGCGGTCGGGCGCGTACAGCGTAAACCCTTCGGGGAAACGATGGTACAAGCTACGCGCCATGCGGACCTCGCTGGTGAGTGGCCGAACGAGAACGGTGAGGAGTAAGCCCAGGTTGACTATCCAGCAAAAACGTAGGGTGTTGCGCCACCACTTTTGGCGTGGTGTGTTCGTCACCCAAGTCGTGTAAAACGCCTGACCGGCGAAGACGAGCACAACGGGCAGCAGCGGCAGGAGCGGGAACAAAAAACGTACATCCTTACGCGACAGCAAACAATGAACGAGCAAAAAGGGAACCCACATCCAGGTGATGGGGTGCCGCCGAAAGCGGTAGCAAAAGTAGAGCGTCGCACCGATGTAGAGTAAGCTAAGCGGTGGAACGCCTTTTTCGAAAACGGCTTTAAAATAGCCCCACCACGGCAGGGTGCCGTAGCTAGCGGCTTTACCTTCTAGTAGATTGACGGCTAAGTAGTTCCAGGCACTGAGCACCCACTCGCCGTAGAGCCAGTAGTCGAGTAGTATCCCCAGACCAACGGCCAGCAGCCCTCCCAAACATAGGGAGAGTAAAGCACCCCAGCGCTCGCGCGCGATGAATAACAGCCACAGGAGCAACCCCACGACGAGCAAGGCCACCTGATAACGACACAAAAAGGCGAAGCCGAGCAACCATCCGATGCCAAAAGACGGTCCAATCCCTGCCGCCTGCCGCTGCGCCGACGGAGCCGTAGCGGGATGTAGCACAAACCCCAGCGTTAGCAGCAGTCCTGACCAATTTTCACCCGAAAACCGTAGACCACTATACACCCCGCACCAGTGGAACAGGAGCAAGCACAGCAATGCCCGTTGCCAGCCCCTTGCCGAAGTCTCCTCGTCCGCATTCACACGCCAGAATTCACCGATCAATTCTAGGCTGTACCGCCGGTACAACAACCACGCCAAGCCCAAGAAAAATCCCGCCGTCAGCAAACGCAACAGCAAAGCCAAAGTAAAAGGATTGGTCACCCCCGCACCGCCGAGCACCTGATAACCTACATACGCCAAAAAGGGCTGAAAAGCGGGGCGCATGCGTTCCCGAAATTCCCAGGCCAGCTCAGCTTCGTGGACGGCTCCAGCTTTGTAGGCGGCAAATTCGAGGATTTGGAAATGTTCATCTCCCTGGTGCCAGCCCACAGCGTGCCAAGCCGTACAGAGGTAGCAGCAAATGGCGAGGAGGAGGGTCTGGCGGGTAGTGATGGTAGCTTGCGTTGGTGAGGCGCAAAGTTCTGGAAAATTATAAAATTTCCTGTCCTATCATTTTCTTATTTTGTTACTATAACGGTCTGGCTCGCTGAGCGTAGGCCTTCTTCCGTGTCAATACGTAAATAGTAGGATCCAGCAGGGAGGCTAGAGAGGTCGATAGTGTTCTGGTTGCCTAATTGTAGTACAAGCTGGCCTAGGGAATTAAAAAGAGAAACTACGTAATTAGTTACTGGGACACCAACCAGTTGTATAACGTCTCGCGTGGGATTCGGATAGATGCTTACGGAAGAACTTTTTAGATCCTCGGTATTGGCAATGATCTCCTCCGCAATCTTGAAGATTTGCCCTACTGTACCACCAATAGTAGGTCCCCGTCCCGAGAAATAAATATGCTCCTCTTCGTAGATAATGTGAATAGCACTTCCTGGTATGTCTACTACTGTTTCCAAAGTATTTCCTGGCTCAAGTAAGTTGAACTTTACTATTTTTTTGCCCGTAGCGCTATTAAAGGTTTGATCCAGGTAAAGCTCATTGTCCACTGCACAGATCGCATAAATCTTATTGTCGAAATCGGTTCGGACGGGATGTAGAGTTGGCGATGAATCGGTAAGACTTACTTTATATATACCGTTTCCACTGGTCGTGTATAACTCATCACCCTTTACTGTTATGGACAAGGGGGAAGGAATGACATTACCGATCACCTCTACAGTAAAAGGAGAGCTATTAGATACATCTGCATAAGTGATTTTGTCATCTTCGGCAATGTAAAGGCGGTCACCTACGAACTCAAGTGAGCGCGGGAAGAAAACGTTGTTAATATACTCTTCCAGTACAAACTCTGGCTGGGTGAGGTCAACCTTTCCAATGTAAGACGTAAACCCAATATACAAGGCATCATCCTTAATGGCCAGGCTGCGTGGATATTTGGCCAAGCTGTCTAGATGAATGACGAAAGTGCCTTCGGGATCATTGATATCAAATGAGGCAATGCCACCATTGTTGGGAGAGTTGCCGTGTAGGGTAGCATATATTTTATCTCCGTGGAAGGCAATCGCAGTAGGGTGGTTGAGATTATTTTTGATAAGTTCAAGTTGCGCATACGATGAAGATGGAAAAAAGCATACGGCACTCAGTAACAAAAGGAGTAAAAAATTTTTCATGTCACGCGTCATTAATTAGGTAATAAAGAGTGGTCAAGGCGATTCACCTTAGTAAAAACTTCCTGGCCACTTTTTGAACGCTACTTCATCAGTAGAGGTTCTTTACCGCAAACTATTCCATATAAAGAGGTGTAATACATATAATCAAACAGAGATTCTATGAACGACTCCTTCCGCAACCTCATCAATAGCGAACAGCCCGTACTAATTGACTTTTTTGCCGAATGGTGCGGCCCGTGCAAGGCGATGGCTCCCGTGCTCCAAGAAGTGGCCGGAGCAGTCAAGGACCAAGCGCGGATCATCAAAATTGACATTGATAAAAACCAAGCGCTAGCTCAGCAGTTGGGCATCCGCGGCGTACCTACCTTCATCGTCTACCGTAAAGGAGAGGCCGTTTGGCGGCAATCGGGTATGCAGTCGGCACACGCGTTGCAGACGGCGGTGTTAGCGGCGGTGGATGAATAATTTGAGCCTAATACTTTACCACTCATTCACATCTATTTGACGGGATTCCTGGACAGTGGAATACATCAAAAATACAATGTTTACCATAAAGCTGCCAGAGATATTATCGGTAATTTAACATACAGCTCATTTCAAAGGTCCATCAACTGTCGATCTCTAACAAAGCTCGTACCTTCACCGACACAATTTCTACTTCGTGAACAACCCACGCTGGCGAGAACTCTTCCAAAAAAAGCTACGCTACGCCCTCGGCGGTGGCCTGGCCACGGGCGTGGACTACGTCATCTATTTTTTACTGTACAAGCAGGGGGTCTTACCCGTTTACGCGCAGGTAGTGGCCTACATCATTTCGGTGCAGTTCAACTTCCTGTTTCAGCGCGCCTTCGTTTTTGAGCAACAGCGGTCCACGGCTGTGGTATACTGGTGGAGCATGGCGGTCTCCGGCGGGGGCTTGGTACTGAGTGCGGGCCTGATCTACATTTTCAATCTATTTCCTTTCTTTCAGACCTACCAAATACTGGCTAAACTGGGCACGACGGGTATCCTTTTCTTTTACAATTTCTACGCGAAGCGCTACGTGTTTGAGCGGCGGGTGTGGTGAATATTTTTTAAGATCAACAAACTGATCTTAAAAGAAAACTAGTACACCAATTTCACCAACTTCAACCGATTGCGCCGCTCACTCGGCACGACCAAGGTGCGGGCATCCGTCTGTAAGCCCGCCTGAAAGCGGAGGCGTAAATCGAGATTAGCCGTACTGAAAATACTGTTGCGGTCGTACTTACCTAAGCCATTGAGAATGTATTCGCTGACCGTGTTTTCCGCTCGTATTTCGTCGTTGAATAAGAAGCGCAGCAAACCCTGCGATTTGAAAAGAAAATAGCTGGAATAAATCCCCGCATCGTCCTGACTGTACTGCTTCTTGTGCATGATGGTATTCCAGTGTTGCTGCCCGTCGGGATGAATGGAGAGCACGAAGACCTCCTCAAAGTAGAAATCAACCATACCGCGCAGTCCAGCGGGGTCCATGGCGCGGGCGGGCATAGCGTTGGTACGGCGTTGAAGCTGGCGGTTGCGCTCCCCGACGAGCAGGATACCCCCGTCGCGGCGTAGGACGAACTCGCGCAGGTCCGTATCGGTCAGGCCGCGGCCTTTGCGGTAGTCCCGCCCCTGAAACGTTTCCAAAAACTGGGGATGAAAAGCCCGAAAGCGGACCGAATCCGGTACCTGCGTAGCTAACGGATCTAGCTTGAAGTAGAAATACCCCTCCGAACGCTCGCTGTTATTTTCGGCGTACAGCCCACCCGCTACGAGCTGGTCGTTCAGGTTATCCATCTCGAAGATGACATCGTAGGTTTCCTTGCCACGCATCGGAACGATATGTGAAACCAATTTGGACCCGTCGTAGGTGTGGATGTCGTAATAATGCTGCTTATTGCGGGAGCGCCAGCTGTTTTTTTGCAGAATAAAACTGACCTCCCCTTTATTATTGATCACAATTTGCGAAAAATCACGGTTAAGGTTAAAGTCCTCGGGTGCAAAATCGTATTCCCACAGTAGGTCATATTGCTTCGTGTCAAATACGTAGGTATGAACGGTCGTTTGGCTTTCCGTAAAGTACAGCAGTAGCTTCGAGCGATCCTCCGAGCGGATCATTTGGAAATTGGGGGTATAAAACAAGTAGCCCAGGTCGAGCAATTGCGTCGAATCAATGAGGTTGGCCGCCGGATCGTAGCGGTGGACTTTCAAGTGCGTATGATTGCGCTTGCGGTACGAGTAAATCAGGCTGAAATCTTCCGGGGTAGGCAAAATACCGAGGACTTTGGGTAGGCGCTTATCCAGCACCAGTTCCTTATCCCAACTAGCGCGCATTTGCGCATTGAAAGCGTGAATTTTGAAGTTCGTCTTGGCGTTACGGAACAGCAAAATTTGCTCCCCATATTCGCCAATCAAATCGTAAGAAAGGTCAGCATTGATCGAAATTTCTTCGGAAACGACCATTTCCTGCGCGCTCGTAATAGCAACGCAGCTCAGGCCGATTAGTAACTGAAAAAACCACTTTGTCATAGGTAACTGCTTGATACGTCAGGAAGTTAATGATTTACTTTTCCTAGCTATTCTGTCGTTGTTCTCTATTGCTAACGCTGACATCGCCCGGGAAGTTGCTAGAAAAGTGAGTAGTAAATGAGCGAAGCAGTATCTTTGTCTGCTGGGTTATTTAACTATTGATCTAAGATTTTAAAAATAGTTACGGGACCACGTCAACGAACTAAGTTATGAGTAAGCGAAACAAGCTACAAAAGTTTGCGGACCTCCGGGCGTTCCCCAACGTCTACGAGAATTTTCACCACGACCGGCCCCAACTGCTGGGTATTAACGGTGCCGAAGTCCACCTCAAAGGTCGTTGGCATACCGATCATTTTGGTAACAACAATCCCATCACGCTAGAGCTGGC
>JBCDIR010000164.1:0-6180 GCA_038748735.1 Bacteroidota bacterium
CCCCGTTCTGACAACAGGTGCTGTGACGGACCGCAGGTGAAGTTGGTGAGGGTGAAGACGTCGTCGTCTTTGAGGCTGGTGTA
The DNA here is from genome assembly GCA_038748735.1 of Bacteroidota bacterium. Lineage (GTDB taxonomy): Bacteria > Bacteroidota > Bacteroidia > Chitinophagales > Saprospiraceae > Lewinella. Next base: position 84 of record JBCDIR010000164.1, read on the forward strand.
GGTGGATTTCATGGACTTGAAATGATGTTATTAAAACAAGAACTAAGTACCGAACCGTTTAGTAACCAGCGCAAAAACGAGGACAAGTGTAGTACTGAGGACGCTCTGTCCTCACCCCGCCCAGTCACTCACCCGCCGGTTGCGCAAACGACTCAGTTGCGTGGGGGTCACGCCAAGATAAGAAGCAATAATGAAAAGCGGGAGGCGCTGCTCTATGTCTGGTACCCGCTGGATGAGTTGAAGGTAGCGTTGACCCGCCGTTTGGGTGACTTGTGCCAGTAAGTTCTGTTCGTCTTTGACAACCCAGTTCTGTTCCAGGAACTTGGCGTAGAAGCGGGCAAAATCGGGGAAGTCCGCTGTGAGTTGCCGAAAGTGATCGGCGGGGATGGTCAGGACGGTAGTGGTTTCCAAAACGTCCATGCCTAACAGGGACGGTTGCTGGGTGATGAAGCTATTCATCACCGCTGCCCAGTCGCCCGCTAGAAAGAGGTTCTTGCTGTACAGTGCGCCATTGCTGCGCTGAAAAAAGGAACGGATGATCCCCCGGTGGACGAAGTAGATGGCCTCCGTGACTTGCCCAATGTTGAGTAGGAAATGGCCCGGGTGCAAGCGCTCGTAAGTCAGCCGCGTAGCAAAGGCTGTCCAGGTCGCGGAAGCGAGAGGATGCAGCGCCTGGACAGACTGCTGAAGGTGCTCGAAAGCGGTTTGTTCGTCGGCTCGCATGGGTTATTGGCCTTGGTGGGAGAGCAAGTTAGGCATTAAGTGTTTAGGAAAGGCTTTACTTATGTTGAAAATGAACAGCCGTGGACAACGGCGGACCAGCGATGTGGAAGGGCTGACGCGTCAGCGGTCAGGATGCGCAGCAGCCGAGTGAATAACGAGCCCTGCAACGTAGCGACCCGCAGGGAGGGCCCCAGAAAACCCTCAGAATTGCCAGGATAAATGTACACCACCTATACTCGGTGATACGTTCAGGCGCCGTTCGGTGATTGGTTTTTTGTGTAAAATAGGGATCAGCATACCGATGGCTCCCCCCACCAGGTAGCCGGAAACGACGTCGCTCAGGTAGTGCTTACCCGCCCGGATGCGCAGGTAACCCGTCACGGCCGGCAGGGTGGCGGCCGTAGCCCAAACCCCGTAGCGCCAGGGGCTGTCGGGGTAGTAATCCTGAAAGACTTGTGCGAAGAAGAAGCAGGCCGTGGCCGAACCACTGGTATGCCCCGAAAAATAGGACGCCAAACCGTTGTGGTCCACGGGCGTATCGCCGGGTAGGTCCGTGGCGCGCAGAAAAGGTCGTGGCCGCAGCGCCGTGGTCTTGACCAGGTCCGTCAGACCGTAGTTGATCAGCATTGCCTCAAAGTAGAGGAGGCCGATTTTGCCCGCGTTATTGCGGCTTTTGCGGTGGAGCAGCAGCAAGCCCGGCAAGGCCGCAGAGGACAGCAAGGTCGCGTCACTGACGTTGGCCGGACGGGCCGTCGCCACCCGTACGGACCAGCGGTCGAAGCTGGGGACAGTGCCTAGCTCAATGGTGCTAAGTGGTACCGTTTCGATCCTCGATTTAATGATTCGACTCGTGACGGTCAAGCCCAAACCCGTTCCGGTATACCCCACGATACGTGGGACGTTAACCTGGTAAGGCCCGCCGTCCTGGCACCACCCCAAGGACGGGAATAGCAGCCCCGACAGGAGCAAGTATACGATAGCCCTAACCATACATCTAGCACTTTATTATTAACCCGAGAAACGTCTAATAGACATTATGAACACAACTTGTTATAGGTCTAAACTTGCTCTTTTCGGCGCTATCTGTGTTAAATCCCGATTTAAATCGGGACGCCGTAGCTAAGGCTATGCCTACATTTTTTGCCTTGATAGCACCAAAAATAGCGGCGTTTCCTCCCTACACAAATTATATTCATAACGTCTAATTTCCGAGTATACGTAGTAAGAAGGGAATTGTTCAGCTCCCCCTCCAGTCGGCGGTCAACAAAACCGCACCAAGCTTGTTATGCCTCTATAACCAAACTGAACCTATGACAACTCTACAAGTGGGCGACAAAGCCCCGGATTTTTCTGGCGTATTGCAAAATGGTAAAACGGCCTCCTTGGCGGATTACGCAGGTAAGAAAGTCGTTCTTTACTTTTACCCCAAGGACGACACGCCCGGCTGTACCGTCGAGGCTTGTAACCTGCGGGATAATTACAGCGAACTGCGCGCGCAGGGCTACGAAATCTTGGGCGTAAGTCCGGACCCGATCGTCAAGCACGAGAAGTTCATTAATAAATACGATCTCCCCTTCGATCTTATTGCGGACGAAGACCACAGTGTGATGAACGCTTACGGCGTGTGGGGTCCCAAAAAGTTTATGGGGCGTAGCTACGACGGGGTCCACCGTACTACTTTCGTCATCAACGAAGATGGCACCCTCGGTGCCGTCATCAAGAAAGTGAAAACGAAGGACCATACGGCTCAAATCTTGGACGCTATGGCTTGAGTAATTACCCGGTCACTAGCGTGAGCCGGGATTTAACGATTTTTCACCCTGAGTTCCTTGTTTAGCTCGTAATTATCCTGATTTAGATCAGTATAATTACTTCACGAAAAAAGGAACTGAAAAATCGTAAGGTCCCAAATCATTTAAGGTTACCTGAACTTAGCTAGTTACCGCTAGCGAACCAACAAACGCTGAACACCGCCAAATTCATCCTGCAGCACGTAAGCGCCGGCGGGTAAATCGGGCAGGGTAAAGTGGTCTCCCCGAACGGGCAATTGTGCGAGCAGTTGCCCGTTCGTCGTGCGTAGGGATAAGGTAGTCCCTACCCTACCCCGGAGGGTAAGCCGCTGCCCCGAGCGGGCGGGGCTGGGGAATACCGTCCAGCTATCCGTTGCCAGTTGCCAGCGGGCCGTTACCAGTTTCGAGTAGTGCTGACTCCCATCCGCGTCGATTTGTACGATGCGGTAGAGGTTATCACCCGGTAGAGGGTCTTGGTCGTAAAAGTGGTAATCCTGATCGGCCTCGGGTACGACCTGGCCGAGGTCCACCCAGCGACCGCTGCGGTCCTGGCGTTGCACCACGAAACCGAGATTGTTCTCCTCTTGCAAGGTGGTCCAGTGGACGAGAATGTCGTCTTTTTCCGCTAGCGCGCGGACGATCCCCCAGTCGACGGGTAGGATGGCTAGCTCCATGACGAATAGGCCATTTTGGGTATCACTCCCCAGTATTTTCCCGGAAGGGAGATACGGATAGGTCCCCCACATGCCGCGGTAACCGTTGTAGTTGCTGTGCCCCGTGAAAGTATCGTAGTATCCCACGGTCGTCACGTTATTGGGATTGCTGATGTCAAATACGACTAGCCCATCGTGATAGTAAGATACGTAGACGTAATTGCCCAGAATGTAGGGATTATGCGCGATGGGGCCGCGCGGCTGCCCCCCACTACCGTTGCTGAAGGGGTTAGCAATGTTCAAGAGATTGGAATGAAAACGATCCAGTACGTCAATGTCCGTTGGGTCGCTTACGTCGGCGATGCCCATCTGGGTGCCGTGGGTTTCGTCGGCAAACACCATATAATTTCCGGACTTCCAATTGCTGTGGCTCAGGCCGTAGGTTGCGTATTCCGTGTGCGACAGGCGGCCCAACTCGACGGGAACACCCGGCGCGACGCCCGAAGGCGGGTTCGTCACCGGAGACATATCGTAAATAAAATGCCCTTTGCCCGTTCCGGTATGCGAGGCGTAGGCCACGTGGTTTTCAACGTACAAGTCGTGAATATATCCCCCGTTGACGTTGTAGCCGCCAATCAGTGCAGGATTAGCGGGATCTGGTTTGAGGTCGTAAACCGTAATATTCTTATCACTATCGCCGCCTACGGTGTACAAGATGCCGCTAGGAACGTCGATGAATACATTGTGTGCCTTGGTGAACTCGCTAGTAATTTGCCGTACAAGTTGTACCCGAGGCGGGTCACCCGCATTAACGGGATCGGGACCATTGATATTCGTCAGGTCGAAGACAAGCAAACCGTCGCTAGTGTCTCCATCGGATACGGAGTAGGCGTAGCTACCGTAGGTTTTGATGTCGCGCCAGGTGACGTTGGCCGTTACGCCCAAACGGGCCACTTCGGTGATGCTAGTCGGGTTGGTCACCTCCAAAAAAAGGATGTACTGTCGCGTACCCACTAGCGCATATTCGCGCCCGCCCGTTGCGTAGCCCCAGACGTCGTTGTATTGAATACCGCCTATATTTGCTAGCGTATTATCGTCCCAACTACCGAGTAGATTGATGTTGGAGGCAATTTGCCCACGGAGTGCAGTGGTGAAGAGGATGGCACTCGCTACCATTCCCAAAAGAAGTCGCATGTTGCTAATGTTTTGCAGACTTGCTCTGCAAGACCTCAAATGGCTGTGAGCGGCGAAATTTCATCCTGTATTTCGTTAAAAAGCCTCGCTGTCTCGGCTCAGCCGAGATCGCCTACGTTTTTTGCCTTATTCAGAATAAAATTCGCTACCCTCTCGCTCATTCAGGACTCGCAGAACAAGTCTTATGATCTAACAAGGGTTATAATGCTCATTTGACCACACAAAAACACACGGATTGACTAGGGAATAGACAGGTAAAGGAGAAGAACATTTGAATAAATGCTCAGTAGTAGGGATCACACATTAGCAAATATACAATATTTTAAATTATCGTTAGGCGGAGGGAAACTGAAACTAAACTATAATGCTACTGTCACCTGCGGTGCGTGGCTGACTTCAAAATTGCACGAATTGGCAATAAAGCACAGCTGGTTCGCCTCCGCGTGCAGCTCGTGGGCGCGCTGGACCATCGCGCTGTTTTGTACCTTTACTTGTGGATGTAAGGTTACCGTAGTGAAGCGACCGCCGCCGTTAGCCGTTTCTTCCATCGTACCAGTGGCTTGATCGGTGTAAGCCGTAACGACTACGCCGTTGGCCGAACACAAGTGCAGGTACCACAACATATGGCAAGCCGATAGCGAGGCCAAAAACAGTTCTTCGGGATTGTAGCGCGTAGGGTCACCCCGAAAGGAAGGGTCCGAAGCGCCCAAAATGGGTTGGGCTTTACCTGCTACTTCCAAAACGTGATCGCGCGCGTAGGAACGGTAGTTGGACGTGCCTTGGCCGGTATTGCCCGTCCATTCAAGAGAGGTAGTATAATGATGCTGCTGCATAAAACACAAAATAATTTTCTCTGATGCGTATCCTCTTACTTTTACTACCGATTTTTTTGACCGTTGGCATCATAGCAACTGTCAATACTAGCCAGGGGACGCCGTCCTCCCAGCGGTTATCAGATCAGTGTAGCCGCTATTGCCACAACGCGGGGTGTCGACATTACACTGCGGAACACGTGCCGCCCTGGGTAAAACGTTGGTACGAATGGCACATTTCTCTTTTCCACCACAACCCATTCGGATTATCTTATAAAATGGCCAATATGCTGGTGTACGAGCTGATCTATCCGCTGGTATTGCTGCTGTTGTGGTGGAATCTCATCCGTCCTCGTAAACCCCTGCTTCGTGAACGAACTACTCGTTAAGCTGTACTGGGCTTGTACCGATTTCTGCATCCACTTGGCCAACCTACTGGACATTAGCTACGTAGAATCAACGGTGTATTTACTGATGATCGGTCTGCCGCTAGCAGTAATTGTTTTATTGGTGCTAAACATAATGAGGTGGTGGAAAAGGCGAACGTAGCTGTTACTCCGTAGCGCGCTGGTAAGAAAAGCCGCCCATTTGATTACCGGACCAACTCAGGAACTTGACGTCGATGGCAATTTGGTCCTCGACCAGTACCATGACGAGGTCAACGCCGGGGGAATCCTGCGGGCGGATGGCCTCGCGGAAGGGGGTGAAGTCTAAATCATCCAGCTCGGCGGTGGTACCTTGTGCCCAGAGCGTCCCTTTGGGGCTGAGGTCTTTGTCCGCTTCGGTCTCTTCGACGATATTGAAAATCTGTCCACCATTGTTGCGGGTAATCCAGACATTGTCGGTGATACGGTCCTGGTTTTCGGGTAATTCGGGATCAACGCCATTGGCCTTTTCAAAAGTGATGGTAGGACCACTCCAAATC
>JBCDIR010000165.1:0-6169 GCA_038748735.1 Bacteroidota bacterium
CGAGCAACGGGGCTGGCGCGAAACAGTTGATGGCTTCTCCTCCACCTATCTCCGCGAATTAGACTATTTAGATTTCGCGGCACTCACACACATCAGTATCGGCAAAAAAAAGATCAAACCCGTCATCGTGTTGGGGCCCTACTTGGCGTATCCGCTGGGGCAGCGTGAGGAAATACCTGCGGGCTGGCCCACTAACCGCGATTATTATGGGGTTCCGCTGCCCAATCGTTTGCAGTACGGCGTTGGTGGTGGTGTGGGCGTAGAATGGCGGTTGGGAAAATGGTCCGTACAAGTGGACGGGCGTTACCGTTCGGCCCTTGGCGGGGTGTTCGCTACTGGCGATAGCCAATTTACCTTTTCTAATCTGCGGGGAGTACAGGTAGAAGGTACCTTAGTCTACTGGTTACGTTAATGGTCTAAATCCTATCCCGGATTTTAGATCTAAAATCCGGGATGAATGATGAATTACTTGCGCCCGAATAGGCCGCCGAGTAAGCCTTTACCCAGCATACCCGCTACGTCATCAATGATGCTACCGTCACCGTCGGCATCAAGGAAGCCCGTGAGGATGCTCATCGCAGGGTTTTGCTGCTGTTGTTGCTTGGCGTAGCCACCGAGTAGATCGGAAACACCACCCGCGTCGAGGTTGTTTTCGCGTTTGGCTTTACCCAGCATCCCCATAATGACGGGGGCGAGCATCGCCATGAGGTTACCCGTTTTATTGGAATCGAGTCCGCTCATTTTGCTGATCACATCCGCCGCGCCACTCTTGCGGTTGCCGAGAATATGCTCTAGGATACCGGAACCGTTCATTGTGCGTTCGTTCAGTGGGCCGCTGATTTGACCGCTTGCCCGGTTGGTAGCGCCGCCGGCCATGGCACTCATCAAGTCGCCGAGAATACTGCCGTCGTGGTCGCGTTGAAGGGCATTATCCAGTGCGGATGCACCCTGCGGTGTAGAGGCATTCCGAGCCATAGCGCCCATTAGAATGTCGACGATACCTTCCGTAGCGGCTGCCGTTTGTTGACGGTCCGCACCGCCGATCTGGCCCGCTAATTGTTCGATTAACTGAGGAGAAATGGCACCTTGAATCAAGTTGGTTAAATCCATTTAGGGTTGTTTTGGGGTCACTAGCTATTGCAATAGAAAGCTACGCCCGGTATTAAGAATTAAATTGATCTTGGCCCAAGATAGCCAAAAGTCAACAATCCTATTGACGCAAAAAAAGGCAGCAGGTAACTTCCGTTGAAGTTAGGCCTGCTGCTGATGATTCAAACTACTCTCTCAATGGTAGAAAAATCAGGTGGCTTGCCACAAATAGTGCAAACCATTTGAAGGGGGAACATCCGCAGATATTCCAAATTTATGTCTTCGGCGGAAAGGGGCCGCCCGTAAATTGTAAATGGATAGTTTAGAAACGCGAGGGTGGTGCCAGTATTGTGAACGGGCGAAAAAAATAGTGTTAAAGTCAAAATAACCCACTTGGTAGATCAGTGTATCATGGCTTATTGACCACGGTAGAACAAGCGCCTAGCTCCAGACGTGTTCCGGCGGGTAGTGTACCGTCGTCCTCAATTTCGTTGACTAACAAAAACGTCTTGGCGTCCAAATTTTGGTAGCGCTCTAGTACCTGTGAGGGCTTTTGCCTTTTGGTCAAAGTAAGAAAAATCGTACGAGCGGTGAGTTCGTGTTGAGCAGTATTGATGCTCTCCGGTAAGTGCGTTTGATTAGCAGCTAGCAATTCGATTTCCGCCGGGGCGCTCCGTTCCGGTAAGCGACGATAATTAGCTACCCGATAGTAGCTAATGGCATCGTCACCGGTCAGGGTATCCAGGGGCGATAAGTTGTTCCAAATGGACAACTGACTCACGGAAAGCTGCAAGCGCTCCGCTATACTTTCCAAAGAGTCTCCTGGCGTGGGGAACGACAGAATGCGGTGGTAATCGTCCTGGTACGAAAGGCCCGACGGTGGCAATTGGAGCACTGAGGCCCAGGGCAACGCTGGTTCGTCCTGTAAGTGACCGTAGCGCGTGAGGTAGGTACGCACCGCAGGCATTACTCGTTCCGGCAGTAGCAAATTGTGTCCTCCACGGTATCCCGGCAGGTACCCCCGCAAGTACGCAGGATTGAGTTGTTGGATGAATTCGACGGATAAGTCCGTCACCTGCGCAATCCGGTAAAAGCTAAGTGGCTCGTAGACCACCATCCGCTCTAGTAATTGTTCATCCAGACTTGGCAGGTCAGGTGCGATACCGTGGGCGGCGTAAAACTCCGTTAGGTAAACGGCGGCAATGAAAGCGGGGACATAATTGCGCGTTTCCCGGGGAAAATGGCGACGAGCAGACCAAAAATTGCGCCCTCCGCTGCGGCGCTTGGCACGGTTTGCGCGTCCTTTACCACAGTTGTAGGCCGCAATGGCCAAAGACCAATCCCCCAGGTACTCGTGCGCGCTCTGCAGATAGCGAATAGCGGCTTGGGTAGCCAGTTGGGCATCCAAACGCTCGTCGACGAGGCTGTCGATACGTAGGCCGTATTCCGGGGCAGTATACGGCATAAACTGCCATAAGCCCTCGGCCCCCACCCGCGATAACGCTCGGGGGAGCAAAGCCGACTCGATGACGGGTAGATATTTGAGCGTAGCGGGCAGGCCAGCCGCCGCTAATTCCGCTTCAAAAATGGGAAAATAGGCTACGGCTCGTCCTACGTTGCGTGCCGTCTGGTTGGGATAGCGCAGATGATACTGAATCAACCGCCGCACCGCATCGTCGAGGCGATGTTCGAGGAGACTCTGGTCCAGTAGCGCCAGCCGCTCTTTGACTTCCTCTTCGGCGAATTCCATTACCTCTGCGGCGGTCACCGATTTTGCGCTGCCAACTAAGGGCAACAGCACTATCATCCAGCACAACGCCAAGCGCCAAGGCCACGCGTGCGGGTTTTTATGTAAAAGGCGAGCGGAAAATACGGGCTTCATAACGTGAATTACGACAAGGAAACGAAAAATAGTAGGTTTAGTTGACTACACTTTGCCGCTTACTTTCTGCCTCCACTTCCGCACCGCTGCGGTTCAGCTTGACTACGGATTGTCGATCAGCAGTAGCTTTAATTTGTGTACTCGTCAGCCCCGTCGTGTTGACGACGGACTGGCGGTCCGCCGTGACGTTCATGCGGTCGGCGGTGCCGGTGAGGGTGAGTACACTCTGGTAGTTGGCGTCGATGTAGAGGCTCATGGCGTCGACGTCCATACTCACGGCGGACTGGCCGTGGATGTTGAGTTCGAGGGTGGCGGAAGCGAATTCTCCTTTGCCCGTTACGACCACGCTGCCGGTTGTCTCCAATACTTCCAAGTCGGTGACGGTGATGCGCATTTTGACAATTTCGCGCTCGTCGCGGTGATTAGCAACTACGACTAAGGTCTCGCTGTTAACTTCCCACATTACCATATCGGCTTCGCGCAGGACTTCGACTTTGCGTTCTTTTCCGGCGACTAACTCAACTTCTACGGGGCCATCGAGTTCTACTTTCGTAAAAGCGGCCATTTTGGTAGATTGCCCAACTAGGGAGAGGACGAGCAGACAGGAAAAGAAGGTTAAGATAATTCTCATGGGATTATTCGTTATGGCCTGATTTTTAGTGGCGGAGACGAGGGTACGATTCCTAACCACTGGGTAACCTACGCTAGAACGCTCCTAGCTTGTTACTATAATCAGGTGTAATTAAAAATTAATGCAATTAAATCAATACAACAGGCTTACTGCCGAATTTTATCAGCGTGAAGATACGGTAGAAATTGCAAAAGCCCTACTGGGGCAGCTACTCGTTACGGAATTTGACGGTCAGCGTACCGTCGGACGCATCGTCGAAACCGAAGCTTACAAGGCACCGGAAGACCAAGCTTGCCACGCTTATCTCAACCGTAACACCAAGCGCACCAAGACCATGTTCCTACCCGGCGGCGTAGCCTATATCTACCTCTGTTACGGTATTCACCACCTGTTTAACGTAGTGACGGGACCAGCAGGCTGTGCCCACGCCGTACTCGTACGGGCCGTCGAACCCGTAGAGGGCATTAAGCATATGCTAGCACGCCGGGGCCACGCTAAAGTCAAACGCAACCTTACCGCCGGGCCAGGTATCCTATCCCAAGCGCTGGGTTTGCGTAAGCAATACGACGCCATTTCCCTCATTGCACCCGGCAGTCCCATCTACCTTGCCGCTGCTCCGTCCGTGGACGAAGCCCAGATCGTTGCCTGCCCCCGTATCGGTATCGACTACGCCGGGGAAAGCGTGGACTGGCCCTGGCGTTTTTACGAGCGGGAGAGTAAGTGGGTGAGTAAATACTATAAAATTAGTTAACTATGAAATCAGCCGCTTTTTCGGCGATCATAATAATGGGCGCGTTAGTATTGCCGCTCACAATCGTGGGCATCACGGAGCCGTCCACTACGCGGAGTCCTTCCACACCGTGGACTTTTAGTTCGTGGTCCACGACGGCCATTTCGTCCTGCCCCATCTTGCAGGTACCAACGGGGTGGTAAATGGTTTCGACGCTTTTGCGAATGTGTGCGGCCCAGTCGTCGTCCGAAGCAGTGTGTTTGGGGTAAACCCGTTCTAGGGTTCGGTCAGCTAAAGCTGGATGTTCCATTACGGTTAGGGCTTCTTTACCCGCCGCGATGAGTAGTTCTAAATCTGCCGTTTCGCGCAAAAAGTTGGGTTGAATCAGCGGTGGTGCGTACGGGTTGCTACTGCTCAGGGCGACGTAACCCCGGCTTCGGGGACGTAATAAAGAAGGCAGGATACAATAGCCATCTTGATGGGACGGAAAACTCGTTTGATCGTACAAATCGTATTTATAATCTGGCCCCGGAAAGATGGGGGCAAAATGGAACTGCGCATCCACCCGGCCACTGCCGTCTTTGACGTTGAGGAACGCTACGGCCTCCAAGGGACCAATCGTGACGGGGCCTTCTTTTTTGAAAAGCCACTGTCCCGTAGCCAAAATTTGAGCAAAAGCCGGTAAGTGGTGGTTTAACCCATCTTTCCCCCGGGTGCGTCCCGTAACGGGATAGAATAAGTGGTCTTGTAAATTTTGCCCCACGCCCGGCAGTTCGTGCCGCAATTCGATACGATGTCGAGATAGCTCTTCCTGCGGACCAATACCGGACAGCATTAGCAACTGTGGAGATTGGTACGCTCCGGCACACAGGATCACCTCCTGACGCGCGCGGAATCGGAGCGTACGTTTTTTGTGCTGGACTTCCACTCCCGTAGCGCGGTTCTTTGCTAGCAGAATTTGCGTCGTATGCGCTTGTTTGAGTACGTGTAAGTTACTGCGATTCAGGACGGGTTTGAGGAAAGCAGTGGCCGTGCTTTGGCGTACCCCTTGCTTGATGGTAAACTGAAAAAAACCCGCTCCGCGCTGATGTTTACCATTGTAATCATCATTACGGGGCAAACCGATGGCTTGACAAGCCTTGATAAAAGCACTAGCCAGCGGTGTACAGTAGCGCCGGGAAAAACTGACGTGCAACGGCCCACCCTGTTGGTGATAGCTACCGTGCAGCTCGACGAATTGCTCGTTGTGTTCCGATTTTAGAAAATAGGGTAAAACGTCCTCGTAAGACCAACCGACGCAACCCGCGTCGCTCCAATCATCATAATCGAAACGATTACCGCGTACGTAGGCCATGGCGTTGGTACTGCTACTTCCCCCCAGCACCTTTCCCCGTGGGAGGTACAACTGCCGATCGTCGACCTGTGCTTGTGGTTCGGTTTGGAACCCCCAGTCAAAAGTAGAGCGGTGTAAACGAGCGTAGCCACCGGGCATTTGGATAAAAGGATGACGATCACCCGTACCGGCCTCCAACAAGAGCACTTGCTTGGTCTTATCTGCGGACAGGCGGTTAGCCAAAACACAACCCGCCGAACCTGCACCCACGATGATGTAATCTACTTCTTCGATCATACCTTTTTATTTACCGAGCCACTAGCGAGAGCCAGGATTTGACGATTTTTACGCTCAGTCCCTTTTAAGAGGAGACAACTGTTACCTCCATTCACTACAAATTTTAGCCGATTCATCCGCTTGGATGAACCGTCCGTAGAAAAAAACTGGCATAAAGGCCGAAAAGCTAGCACTTTTGTACCAGTAAAGATGTTTAAATGCAAAAGA
>JBCDIR010000166.1:0-6164 GCA_038748735.1 Bacteroidota bacterium
GTGTGTACTAAGTAGCCTGTTTTACAGTTGCGAAACGGACGTGGCGACGGGGCAGTCGCCGGATGAATTGACCCTTCATGCCAAAGCACTGGCGAGTGAGGTGGAAGATGAGCCGCAGGGGTTGGTTGTTTATATTGATGGATGCGAAAATTGTGAAATTCGTATTTCTGATGTATCCGGCCTCTACATGCCGAGCGTATTCGGCAGTGCTGTTCTGAACGTAGGTTTTAACGGTACTATTATTTCCATCACATACGACAGTAATGGAAACCTCATCGCTACTATCCCAAATGGGTCAGGAAGTACCTTTTTGCCTAGTACATGGGTGCAAGATGATGGTAGTGGTTTGGATCCGGTAACGGTTTCCGTGACCAATATACCATCAGGCTCTCCTCCTAGTTTCTTTTATGGAAATCTTATTGATCAGGTAACCTTTGACCTAGAAGCCCGCTGTCCAGAGCGACGAAATGGTAACGGTCAAGTACTCTCTTATCTGTACACTTCCTTTAGTTGGACATTAGAAGACAACTTTGACCGTGTAAGCGACACCTCATCAACAGCTAATGATGATCTTCCTTTAAACTGTCCTGAATACAACCCTGTCCCACGTAGTCGAAGATAACTTCGCTGTTATTAGTCCCAGATCAGCCACTATTTGATCTGGGGCTTTATTTTTTAAAGCCATTGAAATGCCTCGGTCCTCTTTAAGTTTACTGTTATATATTCTGCTCCACCTCACATTTTCAAGAACAAGTGCCCAGTCTTTCAGTTTGGAATACGATCTTCCACCGGTTCCATCATCTGGTTTATCAGGCTATCACACACCATTTCTTACCCCTTCTGGCCATTATATGTATGGGGTTGACCCTTTGTATGATCCTCCTCAACTACTGGGGACAAATGGAATAGGTTACACTATCCAAGCTCACCCTCCATTGGACGGATTACTCAGTATAAATAACGGGCGTGGCAACACAGGCTCTAAGGCTTATCTTCAATTCACAGACAGCCTTCTTTTCTGTGCACTTCATCAACTCCCTTCTGCTATTCCTCAACGCTATGATGCTACTGTAGCAGTCCATAACATAGTGAGTCAAGAAAGTTTCACCTGGTTACTATCTACTGCAGTTAACCATCGCTCTACGTTTTGTTTATCCGAAAACAAACAATCCATAATTATGGCAGTAGGCACAGAAATGGTTGCTTCTGTAACGTTAGAAGATCCAGCAACTTACAACTGGGCCAATCGCTATATTTGCTCTGATCTTCCCCCAACCGAAGATTTCCTTAACGGCTACCGTATCCACAATATAACCCCCATCCCGGGAGGGGGCTACTCAATAGTCGGTCGCTTGCGACCCGTCTTACCAGACAGCATATTTAATCCACCGGATTACATTTTGCATTTGACAGCAGATGGTCAAGTTGAACGAGCCGTGATGGTTAATGTGGATATTAAAAATCAAAGTTTTGATCAGGCTGGTAACTTATATCTCGCGGCTAGTTTTACGCCCCAAGGTCAATTTGATCAAACGCCAGTAATTGTTAAATTATCGTCTGAATTAGCGTTTTTAGAAGCCGTAGTTTTTGACATTCCTGCTGTTAAAAGTGCATTTGTTGAGAATACTCAACCTACTGATTTCGGTATCTCCTATAATATTGAAGTGTTTGGTGAAACACAACCAGCCATTTATGGACACTTAGATACTGCGTTTCAACCAGTTATCCATAAGGGGTATCTCTTTGGGGATGGTACGAATATAAATCCAGATGGTAGCTTTGTCTTTGGGTACACCTATATACATACTGCACCGTCATATGATTATGAACGGGGCTACTACATTGCCCACTCCGATCCTAGCGGAACTATACAAGGCTGTCCGTCCTTACCTGTCTGTATGGCAATACGTGACACACTGATTGAGATAGAACCCATTACCTTCTTGTCAGCTATAACAGATGGCCCTAATCTAAGGGAGGTTCCCTATATCTTCGAACCTTTCACCTTCGAGAGCGAGCCGTTTTGCCAGGAAGCCTTTACACCAACGGCGGTTTTTGAGTGGCCTGATACCCTTTGTAAAGGTGCTTACCAAGCACCAGCCACACCATCAGCCGTTGGAGCTAATACATCCCAGTGGACCATCAGCGGACAAGGCTTAGATACAGTACTTCAACTCTGGCAACTTTTCCCATTTGAGTTCACCACCCCCGGCACCTACACCATCACTCATCAAGTCTGGCTACTCGGCTGCGAGGACGTCTACGAGCGACAAGTCGTCATCCTAGATAGTCTCCAACTGAACCTAGCCGAGACCTACTACCTATGCCCGGACGAGCCGCTGCGCATTGACCTGAACGCGACGAGCAACCGACGGCTGCGGGAGGTCCGCCTGGATTCGGTAGCCGTCACCGGCCCACTGACCTTCACCCAGCCCGGCACCTACTCCATCACCGCTAGTGATAGTTACCGCGGAGAAGTAACTGATACTATCCAAATACGCTTATTAGAAGATGACTTCCCGCCCCCGTGGTTGACCTTGGATACGACCGATTACCGGTTATGTCCCGAAGATTTTCCGTTGGCCCTCACTCCAAGGAGTGATTATACGAGTCAATTCTTGCTCGACAGCGGAGCCGCACAGGCGATACCGCTCGCCATTTTACGGGCCGGAAACTATACGGTGGCGGCCCAGGTGGCCAATTGTCAATTTAACTTGCCAGTCCGGGTCGAGGAGCGGGATTGTAGTCCGAGTGTGTACCTGCCCAACGTCTTTAGTCCCAACCGGGACGGGGTCAACGACCGGCTCTTCCCGCAGGGTACGGATTTCCAAGCCCTCCGCCTCCAAATCTTCGACCGCTGGGGACAACTCGTGTACACCGACACGAGTGACGCCCCCGCTTGGAACGGACAAATTCGGGGCCGGGTGGCTCCGGCGGGCGTGTACGTAGCGGTGTTTGAGTTCGTCAATTTGAAAAATGACCAAACCGTTACGCAGACGCAAGATGTGGTGTTGGTGCGGTGATGGATTTATTAGACTTGTTCAACCGAAGCCTCAAATGGCTGCAAGCGGCAAATTTTCTCCTGAATTTCGTTAAAAAGCCTCGCCGTAGCTAAGGCTATGCCTACGTTTTTTGCCTCATTCAGAACAAAATTTGCTACACTTTCGCTCATTCATGCCCGGCTGAACAAGTCTATTGTTTTACCACCCGCCGTTGGCTCCACAACTGCCCCTCGCGGTAGAGGAGAAGCTGGTACAAGCCACTGGGGAAGCGCTGCATGTCTACGGATTGGACCACCTGCCCGATCCAGGTATCAGTAGTGACCACTCGCCCGAGCGCGTCGCGTAGTTCGAGTTGAAAGTCGGGCGCTTCGTTGACGTTTTGCCAACGCAAAAACAACTGATCTGCCGTCGGAACGGGATAGGCTTCCCACTGGCTTTGGCGCTGGGTGAGTTCGTCGATTCCCACGGTGCAAGTTTCAAAAGTAGTCGCTAAATAGCCGACGGCCGTACTAGTCTCGCAGACGGTTCGTACGCGGAAATCGTACAGTCCACAGGAGTCTAAACCCGTGATGGACGCACGGTTATCCGTCACCTGAGCGGGGAGCCAATCCAACGTACCACTGGCACGATAATCGGCCTCGTAGCCCGTCGCATCGTCTACGATTCCCCAGCTGAATTCTGCCGAGTTAAAGGTCGTTGCATCCAGGGCTAAATAATCCGGCTGTGGGCAGGTGGCAGGCAATATTTCTACGCAATAGTCCTCAATTTCGCCGAAGCCATCCGTAAACGGACAAGCCCCCCCCGCGATGTTGAACTGCATGAGTACCCGCATCCGCGTACTACCCAGCAGCGCGTTGCTCGGCACGGTCAGGGTGCTGTTACGAGGACCAATCAAGGCCTCCAAATCAACGAGTAATTCTTGGGTGGTGAAGAAGCCATTTTGGTCCCAATCTATCCAAACTTTCCAGGCTTGGGGGAAGGTGTCGAGGCTAGGGTAGGCGGGGGTGAATTGTAGCGGGTAGCTTTCGCCCGCTTGCAGCTCAACGGGGTCTAGGGTGAGACCAAAATCTTGGTAACCGGCTGAACTACCCCCCGAAAAGTTGTCAAAAAAGCCGCCGATCTCTATGCGTTCGATGTATTCCGCATCCGCGTCCAACTCGCCGGATGGGTCACAGTACGCTTCGCCGAGGCACGCGCCGCAGCCACTCGTCAGTACGGTTTGTATCGCGGACCAATCGCTCGTCGTGCCGGGGCAGATGGTCCGAACTTGGTATTCGTAAAGGGTACAAGTGGTCAAACCCGTGAGCGTCAGCAAGGTAGTATTACTGCCCAAAATAGCCCACGCACCGCCACTGACGCGGTAGCGTACTTGGTAGCTCGTTGCCGCCAGTACGTCATCCCAGGTCAGGTCCAAGCTCTCGTTGGTGATGGCTTCTGCCTTGATGTCGCTGGGTGGGTCACAGCAGCCGTCCGTAGTGAAGATGCGGGAGTTGCCAAAGGGAATGACGTCATTGGCACAGTTGGACTGCAGTTGAAATTCGTAGTTCGTACACGCCTGCAAACCCGTCAATAATAACGGACTGGTTGCGTTGGTGGTCGTATTCCAGTCCACTGCACCCACGCGTCGCCAGCGAATGTCTACGGACAAGAGGCTGTCGTTCGTCACCCAGTTGATGTTGGCATCCGTGTCGGTCAAATTGGTCACTTGCACCGAACTCGCGGGTAGACATCCACTACAGCGGGTGAGTAAATAATTCAAGCTATTGAACGCATTGAGTCGTCCGCCCGTGACGGTGATACCCGCCAGGGCAGGAATGGGATCAACCCCTTCCAGAATCGCCTCTTTGATGAGTAAAGCCGCCGCCCCCGGATCAGATTGTACCAAGGCCATCAGTGCCGGACAGTCCAGACTGTACAGCAGGGCTGCTACGCCCGTGACGTGTGGTGTGGCCCCCGAGGTGCCCGCGAAGCTGCCGTAGTTACCGTTTAAGGCGACGGTGTAGGCTCCCTCACCCGGCGCACCCAGGTCAATCGAAAGATTACCAAAACCGGCATTGATTTCCTTTTCGTCAAAGTGGTTGGTGTTCGTTACTGAGATGAGGTAATCGCTGGGGCAGGTGGTGGGTAAGTCCCCCGTTTCCTCCACGTTGAAGTTCTCGTTGGCCGTGGCCCCACAGTTGATGATACCCGCCGCGCCCAGGATATCGTAGAAGTTGCACCAAACGGGCGCATCCTCCGGTTGGCCTTCGTCTACGCCCCAGGAAGCATTGGTGGCTACTACAAAAGCGCCCTCGGCCCCGCCCGTAGCATCGTAGCGCTGACGTGCCTCCAAAGCGTAGGAGTAGGCAGACAGAATTTTATCTTCGGTGGTATTGAAGTTATTGCGAATCACCATCACTTTGACGTACCAATTCACGCCGGCTACGCCCAATTCGTTATCGCCGTCCGCGCCAATGATGCCCACAACGGAGGTACCATGGTTGCCGCCCTGGACATTGTCGCTACTGTCAAGTACGTTCCAACCAAAATAGTCATCTACGTAGCCGTTATTGTCATCATCTATCCCGTTGTCCGGAATTTCAGCATGATTGACCCAGAGGTTACGTTGCAGGTCGGGGTGGTTGAGGTCCACGCCATTGTCGAGTACGGCCACCACGATGGTGTCACCCGTTGCGGTAAGCCCGCCCGTGGTCAGGTCCCAGGCTTCGACGGCGTCGATGTCGGCATCGTTATTACCGCCGGACTGCCCCGTATTTTGGTATTGCCACTGCGCGCCAAAGTTGAGGTCGTTGGGTTCGCCACGCAGTTGGACGTAGTGGTTGAATTGGGCGACTTCGATGTCGGGATGCTCCTGTACGCGCTTGCGCAAGGCCCAGCTATCGGTTTGGTCTTCCTCAAAATGTAGTAGCCAAATATTGACGGGACGAGAGACCAGCTCCCCTTTTTCGATTTGCCACTCGGCGGGCTGGCGGGCGTTCCACGCGGCTAGCCAAGCGGCTAGTTCTACTCCCTTACGGGCATCGACGAGGAGATGGCCGGGTACGAAAGGGTTGTCTTGGGCGGTGGTTTTAGTCGTTAGAAAAAGGCATAGGAGGGGTAGCGCGAGTAATTTTAGATAGTTCATGGTTTTACGATTTGTTATCATCTAAACGCGAAGCTAGA
>JBCDIR010000167.1:0-6161 GCA_038748735.1 Bacteroidota bacterium
AAGCTAAGCGTGATTTCTAGGTCACAGCCATTACTGCCGCCGCCCGGGATAAGTTGTGTGTACGTACCCGCTGCGGTGTAGACTTCGCCGTTCAATTCGTAGCTGCCGCCCGCGCAGAAACTCGCTGTCTCGCTTTGCGTTTCAATGGCATCTTCCGTCAGACTGAGCGTGATTTCTAAATCACAACCGTTACTGCCGCCACCCGGAACGACTTGCGTATAAGTTCCCGCTGCGGTATAGACTTCGCCGTTCAATTCGTAGCTACCACCAGCGCAGAAACTGGCCGTTTCGCTTTGCGTTTCAATGGCGTCCTCCGTCAGGTTGAGCGTGATCTCCAAGTCGCAGCCGTTGCTGCCGCCACCCGGAATGACTTGCGTATAAGTTCCCGCTGCGGTGTAGACTTCGCCATTAAGTTCGTAACTGCCACCCGTGCAGAAGCTGGCCGTTTCGCTTTGCGTTTCTAGCGCATCTTCCGTTAAGCTAAGCGTGATTTCTAGGTCACAGCCATTACTGCCGCCGCCCGGGATAAGTTGTGTGTACGTACCCGCTGCGGTGTAGACTTCGCCGTTCAATTCGTAGCTGCCGCCCGCGCAGAAGCTGGCCGTTTCGCTCTGGGTTTCCGTTGGTAGGACCGACACCTCTATGGCATCATCATCCATCCCACAATCGGTAGTCACCGTAACGGAGTAAGTATCATTATTGCCAACTTCGATTGTGCTAGTTGTAGCCCCCGTTGACCAAAGATAGGTGGTGTTAGCACCCAGATCAGGCGCTACTAAAGTAGTGGTTTCGCCCTGACAGATAGAGCGATCTGCCCCCAGGTCTACCTCAACGGGAGGGGAGTCGTTACCAGTTAAGGAAAAGTCATCCACGAAATAATAGGCGAAGGCGAAGCTGGAAGGACTGTTGACGGGAACAATGGTTAATTCCGAGTCGTCCGAAAAATTACCAAAAGTCATTTGGGTATACGCCTGATCCGCCACAAACGTGAAGCTGAACGTCTGCCAAGTGGAGCTGTTTACTACTGTGGATACGTTAATCTGTGGCGTAGCGGCGATCGGAGCGTTTGTGCCGGGAGGTTGATTCACCGCCCCCACCGAAAACAAGGCCCCCATATTGTTAACCGCATAAGCCCCCACGTTTACGCTGCCCAAGGTCAACGCAAAGGAAAAAGTATAGGTTTCCCCCACTACTAACGGGCAGTCAAGTGAAATAGAGACATACTCTCTGAAATCGGAGAGTAAGTTAGAATACATGGCTATCCCCATCGCTGCATTCCCCTCGAAAGTGGGTACGTCAGCGAAGTAGTTGCTACTCAAATCACTGAATGGTCCGGTACCGTTAACGTGATAGTAATCTGGCGTACCATTAGAAGTGTTGCAATTATTGGTAGTTGCTGCGTTCGTCCAACCGGTGGCCAGTGCCCAGTCACAATCATCGTCTGGTAAAGTGATGAATGTCTCAAAACCAGCGTTTGGAATTAGGTTATCACAATAGCTCGACAAGGGTAATGCTATTCCCAGTAGCAGTAAAAAAAGTTTTTCACAATCCCGTCTAATTAGCCCTAAAAATCAAAGGTTAGTCCTCCCCTACTCCACAATCTGAAAGGTCGTCCGCCGGTTAGCCTGCCGCTGCTCGTCCGTACAGCGGCTACAGAGACAGTCCACGGCGGGCTGTTCCTCTCCGTAACCAACGGCAGAGAGTCGATCCGCCGCAATTTCAGCATCGTTGATGAGGTAATCGACGGCAGCCTGGGCGCGGTCACGACTGAGGTTTTGGTTGTAATTATTGTTACCAATACAGTCCGTATGACTACCCAACTGGATACTGATGTCAGGATTACGGCGCAGAATGTCCGCCAGTTCATTGAGGGTGGGCTTAGCATCGTCGCGGATGTAACTTTCGTCGAAGTCGTAGTAGATATTTTCGAGGACGATCTCCTGGTTGACGAAGATTTCGTCGAGGACGATCTCTAGCTCGTAGGTCTTTTCTGGCTCGGCGGGGTCTTGGGTCAGGCCACGGCTATTGAAGCGGTCATCGTTATTGAGGTAACCGTCTTTACTGGCGTAGAAACGGTAGAGCGCATTCTCCTTTAGTTCCAGGCTGATCTTGCCGTCTTCGTCTACTTCCAAAGTGCGTTCGTTGCGCCCCAGCTCTACGCGAATCGTAGCACCCGGCAGTGGCCGACGTCCCAATACTTTACTGTTGGGATTACCCGGCTCGTCGTAAATTTTTTCGACGACGTAGACGTCCAAAACGTTGCGATAAACGATATTTTCGTTAGGGTCAGGCTTCGGCTCGGGCGGCAGTTGCACCCGGGAAAATTCGTACAAATCATCCCCACCTGCCTCGCCCCGGCGGGAGGTAAAATAGCCTTTGTAGAGCACGTCCTTCTCTTGGCTAGCCTGGCGACGATCCACAACGAGACCAAAGTCATCGCTTCCAGAATTAACCGGTGGTTTCAAGTTCATCGGTGAGGCCCAGGTATCTTCCGAAAAGGGATAGGTTTTAAAAATATCCAGTCCCCCCATCCCCGTATGCCCCGTAGAAGCAAAATAAAGCGTATCGCCGTCAAAGGTCGGAAACTGTTCGTCACGCGGCGTATTGATGGAGCGGCTGAGCAGCTCGGGTTTCGCCAGCGCTGCTCCCTTCAGCGGTAAACGATACAGGTCAAATCCTCCCCAGCCTTCGGGATGATCGGAAGTAAAATAGAGCATACGACCGTCGGCGCTAACCGCTGGGTGCATATAGTTTACGCCTTCCGTCTGAAAAAGCAACAGCGTGGGTTCTCCCCAGCGGTCGCCTAGTTTTTTGGATTCGTATAATTGGCAATACGCATCCACGCCTTTGGGAGCGCCGCAGCGCGTAAAGTAAAGCGTTTGTCCGTCCGGCGTGAGTGCTACAGTACCTTCGTTGTCTTCCGTGTTAACGGCCCCTGGCAAGGGCGAAAGGGAATTGTCGTCTAAATTGAGTACAAATAAATCGCTGAACTCGTCTCCGGTCCAATTGTAGGTATCATCCCCCGTAGCGGCGGCCCGGTCGGAGGTGAGAATTAGCTCATTTTCACCGTACAAAACGGGTGCGTACTCGGAGGCGCTGGTGTTGGCCGGGTGAGCTTGTACTTCGTAGGCACGGCGTTCTTCGTCCTGCCAGCCCTTGGCAACTTCGCACGCTTGAATGTCCTTACGATACTCATACGGACTACCAATTTCCAGCCCCAGCTCTTTGAACATAAAGGCTGCCTCCGTGTATTCTTCGCTTTGTTTGAGCGCGTAAGCATAATCGCGCAAAGCATCTACACCGTACTGGTTATCGTAGGCCGTTTTGAACCAACTGGTCGCGTCTGCCCCCTGGTTCAATGCTTCGTAGGACTTGCCCAGCAAATAGGCAATTTTACCCTTCTCAATCCGGCTATCCGATTTGCGATACTCTTTTTTGAGCATCTCCACAGCCACGTTATACTGCTTGCGATCGTAGGCCATCGCGCCGTCTTCGATCTTCATAGTATATGTACAAGACGTGAGGAAAAAGACAAGTAATAAGAAAAGGGCAGCGTGTAGTCTTAGCATGAGGCAAATTTTATAAGCAGAAGGCGCTTGAGCAGCAGCTTTTACTTAACGAGTAGTAGCACTTGTTCCTAAACAAGTTCGTAACCAAAAAACGATTCAAGGTAAAATTTTGTTGCTAAATTTTTGTCCGCCACAAGGACTTCGTCCATTATTCGTACCAACTTTCCAGCTTGCTCATTTATCGTAGTAAGATCACTTCTCCATTGTAAAGCGTACGAAAACCGTCCAAAAATTCGACTTCCGCAACCCAAGCATAACTGCCGGTTGGCACTTCTTCCCTGCGAAATTCACCGTTCCAGCCTCCGTTATGGTTATTAATCGGCACGTCGGTTTGCTCGTGTAGTAGCTCACCCCAGCGCGAAAATATTTGCAAACGACGTACGGCTAACACTTCTATCCCACCAAAAAGGTAAAAACGATCATTAACACCATCATTATTCGGACTAAAAACATTGGGTACGTATACTCGTCGTCTCTTGTTAACAAAAACCGTAAGACTATCCGTTGCTACACAATCATCCTCCGAAACCACCGTCAGCCTGTACGGTGTGGTATTAAAAGGTCGGGCAGTTGGTTGCGGACAATCGTAGCACGATAAACCCGGCTCGTCGGACCAACTTACCGTATCTAGTAGTACATTTGAAGTGACGGAAATAGCTACGGACTCCCCCAGGTCAACGGTCAAATCTTCTCCCAACTCAATGTTTGGAATAATCGGAGCCGTCAGACTAGCCGTAGTATCCGCTTCACAACCGTTGGTATCTTGTACAATGATCGTATACGTATCCTCGACTAGGTTAGAAACAGTAGATTCATTCACAAATCCGCCAGTTGCGAATTGATAAAGATAGGGTGGAACGCCACCCGTCGTTTGCTCTACCGTAACCTCCCCCGTGTCGAAGCCATCACAGTTAGGATTTGTAAAATCAACGATCATAGACAGTAGCTCAGGTTCGTTTAGCGTCTGCGCCGCAGTAATTTGACAGCCAAACGCATCCGTGATGGTCACAGCATAGTTACCACTCGTCAAGTCGTTAATAACTGCTCCTTGCTCGCCATTGCTCCAACTGTAAGTGTACGGACTCACACCGCCAACTGGGATAGCGGTGAGCGTACCATCGCGCTCTGCGAAACAAGAAACGTTGAAACCATTATAATCCGTCGTTACCAGTTCCGTATTTAACACCTGCGGCTCCGTAACTTCCTCAATCAGAATGAGGTCGTTACCAAAATCATCATTGATGGTAATTAGATACGTACCCGCCGCGAGGTTTGAGATTTGTTCTACGGTATTAATCGCACTGAGCACTCCCGTACCCGCAGCGCCACTACCGATCCTTTCCCAGAAGTAATTAAAAGGAGAGGTACCATCTTCCACCGAAAACTGGATTTCTCCCGTAGCTTCCCCAAAGCAAACCACCGGAATGGTAGTAGCTACTCCCTGAAGTTCACAAACAATGGTCAATAAATTGAGATTAACCGTACTGTCACAACCCAGATAGTTGTCCAAAATCGTGGTGTAGTCCCCCGTCTGAAAATAGGGCGTAGGACCAATAAAAATGCTGTCTCCCTCACAAATAGCTAGGTCGAGAGGAGTGATACTTTCGGGAACGAAACTCAAATCAACAAAAACGGTACTATCACAACCTTTTTCCGTCAGGAAGTTGAACGTAAAGTTTCCCGGATCGCAAAGTACCAGTGTATCATTGAGTGCGAAGCAGTCTCCCTCGCAAATTTGCTCCGTTAGCAACTGTGTAGGTATCGAAGCTACTTCAATCTGCTGACAACTGGGTAGTGCAGCGTTACAAACGTTACTAGCGGTAACGCATAGTTCGTAAATCCCATCCGTAGTCCACTCAATATTAGTCACCGGGCCTTCGCTAGGGATGGATTGCCCGTTGAGCGCCCAGTCGAAGTTGGTGGCACCTACTCCTGCTTCCGTGGTGTAAGTCGTGCTAATACCAGGACAAACAGATAGGTCTCCCGTGATGTTTCCCGAACTATTCAGCGGGGCTACTTGCGTATCCCCGGTTACGACATTGAGCGTCCAGTCGCAATTGTCCCCCATTTGGCCGTCCATCACAATATAATAATACTGTCCAATCGTCAGCGGTGTGTTGACGGTCACCACCCCCGAACTCCCTTCCGCAACCGCATTCTGAGCACCAAAGCAGTTCGACAAGAGCGTAAAGTTCTCACAGTCCAAACTTTCGTAAATAGCGATCTCCAAGCCGCCCCCTAGTTGACAATTAGACACTTCAATCTCCACCGCCAGTTCTTCACTCCCCGCAATGAAGGCAATCCATTGCGCATTATGTACAAAGAGCGTACAAAAATCATTGGGTGCTTCACCGTTTATATCACTTTCGTGCCGCCCCGTAAAACCGTCAATATCGCAGATGATGCAGGCATCGGCACAAAATGGCGTCATATCAGGCATCGCATCCGCACAAGGAGTCGGTTGCGCGCAGAGTAATGTACCACGAATCACCAACAGGAAAAGCGTAGCGTAGCGCAAGTTTTGATTCAACATCGTTTAATCAGACCTTTAGTAGACTTGTTCAACCGGAGCCTCAAATGGCTGCAAGCGGC
>JBCDIR010000168.1:0-6158 GCA_038748735.1 Bacteroidota bacterium
AAAGTGCCAGTACAAGCCGATCTTCTCGACCATTTCGTAGCCATTCTTACGCTTAACGTACAAGCCACTAGCCGAGTTGATGCAAATAACGATCAAGAACGCTACGCCGGACAATACGTGGAAGCCGTGGAAACCCGTGATGAAAAAGAACAGGGCACCAAAAGCCTTGGGTCCGAATACTTCGGTCTTAGTGGCCCCCGGATTCTCGCCTTCGGTGACGACAAATTTACGCTTCAGGAAACCGTCGTTATCCACCGTAAAGGCACCGTAATCGGTACCGTATGCTCCTACGGTGTAGTGAGGATGTCCAGATTCCAGTGCTTCGGTGTAAGCCGCCAGGGTAGCCGCCTTATCCATACTAGGATCGAGGTCCGCTTGGTGGATGAGGAAACCCTCCCCCGCGCGGAAAGTCTCGTCCGATTGGCTGCCGTCCGCCGCTAAGTAGATACCGTTTTCCGTGTGCGTTCCGAATGGGTTACGCGTCACCGTCATTTTCTCCGTACCGATCAGGTTATTCCACTCCCAAGCCTGACAGCCCAAGAAGCCGGCACCGCCAAGAATGGTCAGCACCATCCAGAAGACAACACCGCGCTTGTTTTCGCGGTGGCCTTCTTGTACGGCACGTACCATCGTTACCGAGCTGATAATCAACAAAAACGACATCACCGTCACAAAAATGAGCGGTGCGTGGTGGATACCGAAAGGTGCCGTAGAGAATACGAAATCCGGTACGGGCCAAGTAGCACTACTGAAACGCAGCGTACCGTAAGCAATCAAAAAGCCCGCAAACGTGAAGGCATCCGAAAGCAAGAAATACCACATCATCAGCTTGCCGTAACTCGCCCGGAAAGGTTGAGCCGCGCCGTCCCAGCGGGTTTCTTCGTCGTGATTTACTTCGTGTTCTAATACAGAAGTATCTTGATCTGCCATTTTGTTTTAGTATTGAGTGATGAGTGGTGGTTAGTGAGTAAACTCACAACTCACAACTCGTTAATCACTACTGTTTTTCTAGCGTTGTAACGTCCAAAACAGGATTAGATAAATCCACAGGGCATCTACAAAGTGCCAGTAAGTTAAAGTCAATTCAAAGCGTAAGCGTCGAGCGGGTGTATTTTTGTACTTCCGCGCAAACGCGATAATGGTCGCAATAATTAGCGCCGTAATGCCGCCCAGTACGTGTGCCAAGTGAATGCCTGACACGGCGTAAACGAAGTCTCCACTCGGGTTCAACTTCAGCGGTACGCCCATTTCTTTGAGGGCTTGCCAGCCTTCGTACTGCAAAAAGCAGAAGGCTACTCCCAGCAATAGCGTCGCAACCAGCAATCCTCGGTACAAGGTCGGCTTCTCACTTTTGAAAGCCCAGTAAGAGGCGTGCAAAGTTACACTGCTCAACACAATCACCCCGGTATTTAAGAAGAAAATATTTGGTAACGGAAATTCGAGCCAATTACCCGAAGCCTGACGTACCAAATAAGCACTAGAAAGCGCCGTGAACATCATAAAGATACTCGCCAGCGCCACCCACATTGCAAATTTCTTAGGGTGTATTTTATTGCGCCCTAGTTGGCGCTCCATAAAAGAACCTGTACTCATTGCCATAAACCTTGTCATTACGCAGAAAATAATTCACAATTTTTGTAAGTCATTCAAATCATTTGTTCGCTTGAAATGGAGCGCTCACTAAATGATTAGCATGACAAAATCGTGCCTTATTTACGTGCTGTCCCTAAACAATTTTGTCGGCCCAATACATCAGCAAAGCTAACGGAATGTAACCGAAGGAAAAAAACATCAGTTGTAAGGCGGTTTTTCGTTCTGCGTTTTGCTTAAAACGGTAGGCAAAGCAGCTGTACGCCAATCCTAAGATCGTTACCCCTATGGCGGACCAAAGCCCCGTTTCCCCTAAATAAAAAGGTAAACAACCAAGTGGTAATAAAACTAAGGTATTGCGTAAAGCTCGCTGGCCTAATTCATTCGCATCTAATTGTCCATCCGCTTTCGGTATGAACTGATAGCCAGCCTTATCGTAGTCTTCGTATCCTAAGTAAGCAATCGACCAAAAGTGGGGAAATTGCCAACAAAATTGAATAGCGAAGAGGGTAAGGCCCAGCCAGGTTAATTCACCCTGTGCCGCTGTACAACCAATCAAGGTCGGTAGCGCACCGGGAACAGCACCCACGATTACTGCTGCCGGAGCAACTCGCTTCATGGGCGTATAAACGAAAGCGTAACTTACTAATGCGAAAGTGCCTAGAAAAGCCGTCCAAGGATTGAACATGGCCAGTAGGCTAATACCAAAGAGACTCATGAAACCCGCCGCCATTACGGCGTCGGACATGGTCATACGACCCGCAGCAAGCGGACGGTCGGCGGTACGCTGCATGACACGATCATACTCTATTTCGAGGGCTTGGTTTAATGCGTTGGCCGCAGCCGTAACCAAAAACCCGCCAGTGCCAAGAATAAGAAGTGCCAGCCAATTAATTGTTCCGGAAGTCGCAATCAGGTAAGCTACCAAAGAGGAAAACACTACCGTTGCCGACAAACGAAACTTAACTAATATGAATATATCCCGAATGCGCTGGCTGAGCTGGGCGAATGGCGTTTCAACAGTCCAACTCTTTACCTGCGCATCCGGGCGATTTACTAATTGCTTCTTCATTAAATTAAACTACCGAACCTAGAAGGTTAGTGACCACCGTCTTTCTCCCCTTCGGCTAGTGGTTGAATTTGTGAAATATATTCTTTGCCGTCCTTACCGTAATCGTAAGCCCAACGCTGTACCGCAGGAATCTTACCATCCCAGTTACCGTGACCTGGCTTGATAGGCGTAGTCCACTCTAAGGTCGTGGCACCGTAGGGATTCTTTTCGGTTACTTTCTTACCATTCCAGATACTGTAGAAGAAGTTGATGACCATCAAAATTTGGAAACCAAATACGAGGATAGCCGCTACGGTGATGAACATGTTCATGTCCGCGAAGTGGCTAAAGGTCTGGAAGTTATCAAAAGCGTAGTAACGACGTGGAACACCAGCCATACCCAAGAAGTGCATCGGCCAGAAGATCGCATAAGCACCAACCATGGTACCCCAGAAGTGAATCTTACCGAGCGTCTCGTTCATGTAACGACCGTACATCTTTGGGAACCAGTGATAGACCCCGGAATACATCCCGAAGAAGGCCGCAACCCCCATCACAATGTGGAAGTGAGCTACTACGAAATACGTATCGTGCATTTGAATGTCAATGGCAGAGTTACCGAGGAAAATACCCGTTAAACCACCAGAGATGAACATCGAAACGAAGCCGATGCCAAACAAACAAGCCGAGTTGAAGCGGATATTACCGCCGTATAAGGTCGCAATCCAGTTGAACACCTTCACGGCCGAGGGTACGGCAATGATGAGTGTAAAAATTACGAAGAAGTTCGCAATGAACGGGTTAACTCCCGACATAAACATGTGGTGAGCCCACACGATGAACGAAAGGAAACCAATGGCCAAAATGGAGTATACCATCGCCATGTAGCCGAAGACGGGCTTGCGAGCGTGAACAGATAATGTCTCCGACACGATACCCATCGCAGGTAGAATAATGATATATACCTCCGGGTGACCCAAGAACCAGAACAAGTGCTGATACAGAATCGGGCTACCCCCCACGTGGTCAAGTGCTTGACCACCGATGAAGATTTCACTCAAATAGAAGCTCGTACCCAACTCCCGGTCAAACATCACCAGAAAGAAAGCAGAGGCGAGTACGGGGAACGACAACAGACCGAGTATAGCCGTTACGAAGAACGCCCAAATCGGTAGTGGCAAGCGCCACATCGTCATCCCTTTCGTACGTAAGTTCAGTA
This sequence comes from Bacteroidota bacterium, assembly GCA_038748735.1. Classification (GTDB taxonomy): domain Bacteria; phylum Bacteroidota; class Bacteroidia; order Chitinophagales; family Saprospiraceae; genus Lewinella. Next base: position 3,861 of record JBCDIR010000168.1, read on the forward strand.
CGGTAGTGATATAGTTGATACCACCCAACAATACCGAAACGACGAAGAGTACCAAACTAATGGTCCACAGTGTCATACCAGCCCCGGACCCCGACGACGCTTGCGGTAACACACTCAGCGGCGGATAGGCCGTCCAGCCACCGGCAAACGGGCCAGTGCTCAGGAACAAGCTGAAGAACATCACCAAACCAGCCAGTAGGAAGAACCAGTAGGATAACATATTCAAGAACGGCGAGGCCATATCACGGGCACCCACCATCAATGGAATTAAAAGGTTACTGAAGGTACCACTCAGACCCGCCGTGAGTACAAAGAATACCAAAATGGTACCGTGCATGGTCACGAGGGCGTAGTAGAACTCTTGGGAGAGTTTACCAATACCTTCTGGGTTGACTTCGATCCACTTGCCGAGTACGGGCTTCAACCACGCGAGACTTTCCTCGGGGAAACCCAATTGTAAACGGAAGACCAAAGACATCAAGCCACCAATGATAGCCCAAATCATTCCCGTGATCAGGAACTGCTTGGCGATCATCTTGTGATCTTGTGAAAAGAAATAAGTTGTAATGAAGTTCGACTGATACTTGTCGCCATGGTGGTGATCATGAAAATGATCGTCATAGCCGTATTCCTCGATCAGCTTCTCCTCTGTTGTTTGCGGTGCTAAAACTGCGGTTGCCATTCGCTAATGTTTTTAACTCTAACGCAGAAAAATGAAACTTGCGATTTCGCCTTTCAAAAATGTAACTAAGCGGTTCACTTCAAGCGTGTTGCATTTTTGGAAGGCTCAAAGAAATCGTTAAGTCATTTTTTGCGTCATTAAGGTTTGAAAGAGATACTAATGCTAATATTATGATTCTTCGCTCATCGGTACTGCGCCGTCCTCATCGGTAGCGGCAGCCGTTTGACCGGAAGATACAACTGTAAATGCGGTACGACGGTTCTTAGCGCGGCCTTTCTCGGTAGCATTATCACCGATGGGGTCCGTCTCGCCGTAGCCAACTGCTGATAAGCGGTTGCCGTCAATGCCTTTTTGTAACAAGAAATCACGCACAGCGTTCGCGCGACTTTGCGATAAAGCTAAATTACCTTCGTCATTACCCGTGTTATCCGTGTGACCACCCAGTTCGATGACCAAACCAGGATCGTCTTGCATGGCAGACACAACGTTCATCAACTCGTAGTCTTTGGATAATTGCGTCAAAGCAGATGATCCGGTCTCGAAGGTAACGTAGTCGAGTACGAAAGTCTTCTCGGCAGGTTCCGCTGCAGCGATGGCTGCTTCTAACTTGTCCGTAAACTGTTGCTTACGCAACTCAGAAGTTACGCCTGGTAACTTGCCGTCAATTGGCCACGGATCATCCTTAGAACCATAGATTGTTGATTGGTAATAAGGTACCTGTTCGCTCAACCACTGGTCGTATTCGTCCTGGGTAACGATACGCACGAGACGGCGCATACTCCAGTGACCTTTACCACATAATTCGGCGCAAGCCAATTCGTAATTGAAGGTCTCCCAAAGTTGTTTGTCTGGCTCGTTAGGGTCAGGTTGCTGATACTCTGGATAATCCTTCAACTGCTGGCGATATTCTTCCGTCGTTTTCACCGGCGTGAATACGAAGTAAGTAGGCATACCCGGTACCGCATCCATCTTTACGCGGAAGTGTGGTAGGTAAAAATCGTGCAGTACGTCACGCGCTAGAATCCGAACACGAACTTTTTGACCAACGGGCAAAACAATTTCACCGGGGTGCAAATCATCTAGGTTGGCCTCATCTGTCCAGTCTTGCCCAACGGGGTTCGTACCAGACGTTAGACGGAAGTCACGATCACCGAGCTTGTCATCTGCCCCCGGATAACGGAGTTGCCAAGCAAACTGGTAACCCATCGCCTCAATTTCGAGTACGTCCTCTTCGTCAATACCGACGTCGGCCATTACGGTGTTCCAAACGTCCAAACCTCCAATTACCAATATGGCCATGGTGACAGCCGGAATAACCGTCCAAACAACCTCAACCGTATTGTTATGAGGCAAGAAAACCGCCTTTCTGCCCTTGCGAGCGCGGTACTTGTAAGAGAAATAGAAAAGTGCAATTTGCGTAATAACAAACACAATACCCGTGATAATCACCGTGATATTGAAGATGCCGTCGATCAACGCACCGTGCTCCGAAGCCGACTCGTGAGGGCCGTAACCGAGCAACCAATTTTTATAATAATAGGCGGAACCAGCGCCTAAAACGAGAAATGCTACCATAAAGATTAGCAACCAACGACTCGTCGTCCGGTTACTACGCT
>JBCDIR010000169.1:0-6152 GCA_038748735.1 Bacteroidota bacterium
ATATAATCATCAATAAAACAGATTACGGTCATCCAACTCGTTGCGACCAGCATCACCTCTACGTAGATGTTGTCCAGACGAGCCATCAACCAACAGGGTACCAAAATGGCCATCACAATGATGATTCCACCCATCGTTGGCGTACCAGACTTTTGCTTTTGGCCAGCCAAACCTAGGTCACGAACCTCTTCACCGACTTGCAACGACCGTAGCAGCTTGATAATCCGCCCACCAAACACCATCGAAATAATCAGCGATAAGATGATCGCAATACCCGCTCGAAACGTGATGTACTGAAACAGCCGCGTCCAGGAACCGAGTTCCAGTATGCTGTCCAACCATTCGATCAAGTAAATCAGCATAGCCTTATTTATTGACCTGGTCACTCCGTGAGCCAGGGGGCGATTTTTTATTTGAGGTTCCTTGTTTAGCTTGTAATTATCCTGATTGGAAATCATGATAATTCCTTCACTAAAAAAGGAACTAAAAAATCGTTGGTTCCAAATCACTATTGCAATCCTGTCAGCTACTATTAGCGAAGCAAGTCTTGCAAGATTTCAGCATCATCAAAAGGGTGTTTGACGCCCTTGATGTCTTGGTATCGTTCGTGTCCTTTACCGGCTACCAGGACGATGTCTCCGGCTTTCGCCAAACGGCAGGCCGTGGTGATTGCCGAGCGTCGGTCGCTGATGCGGAGCACTTGATGCTTCTTTTCAGCGGGGACGCCAGCTTCCATTTCGTCCAAGATCGCTTCGGGATCTTCCGTACGCGGGTTGTCGCTGGTCAGGATGACTTCGTCGCTATGGTCGCAGGCAGCTTTGGCCATGAGCGGACGCTTGGTCCGATCGCGGTCGCCGCCGCAGCCGACGACAGTCAACAGTCGTTGTCCGGGACGGAGCAATTCACGCAACGTAGCGCAGATTTTTTCCACTGAATCCGGCGTATGAGCGTAATCGATCACCCCCGTCACGCCACCTTGCTTACCACGTACGTAAGTAGCGCGTCCGGCAGGTCCCGGCAGCCCGCTGACTATTGCTAGAATCGACTGACTATCCGCAACCTCTAACAACTGCGCCACCGCATAAACAGCCAACAGATTATAGGCGTTAAACCGACCAATCAAGCGTGCGTACAACTCGTGTCCGTCTAACTCCAAGTGGAGTCCTTCGGTCAGGTTATCAATGACGCGCACACGGTAGTCCGCCATGCCCTTCAAGCTGTAAGTCGCTACCTCAGCTCGGGTATTTTGTACCATGACCCGGCCACGTTTATCATCTACGTTAACCAGGGCAAAGGCACTTTTAGGCAATGTGTCAAAGAACATTTTTTTCGCATCGATATACGCCTTGAAGGTACCGTGGTAGTCCAAGTGATCGTGCGACATATTGGTAAAAACGCCCCCCGCAAATTCCAATCCGGCGATCCGGCGTTGGTGTACGGCGTGCGAACTCACTTCCATAAAAACATAATCGCAACCGCTCTCCACCATGTCGGCTAACAAAGCGTTGAGCTGAACGGCATCCGGCGTGGTATGCGTAGCTGCCACAACCGTTTGTCCAATGCGATTTTCTACCGTCGACAGCAGTCCTACTTTGTAGCCCAACTCACTAAAAAGCTGGTACAAGAGCGTGGCTACGGTCGTCTTTCCGTTGGTGCCCGTTACGCCAACCAATTGCATCTGGCGGCTCGGGTGGCCGTGGAAAGCGGTGGCTATTTGCCCGAGGGCTTCGGCACTATCGGCTACTTTTAGCCAGGCCGTGGTCTCCTTTTCTTCTTTGGTAGTCGGGCCGCGTTCGGCAACAATGACTTGCGCCCCAGCGGTGACGGCTTTGGCGATGTAATCGTGCCCGTCCACCTGCGTTCCCCGGATCGCAAAAAACCAACTGCCCGCCGTCACCTGACGCGAATCAAAGTCCAAGCGCTGGGGTGGCGTCTCGGGCTGTCCCCACCATTGGGGGGTTTTGATTCCTGCTGTTAATGCTGTCATGGTGCTCGCTTTGCTCGCGGTTGTGTTCGCTTCGCTTACGGTTGTACTTCGTGGTTGTGCTTATTTCACTCGCGGGGGTGCTCGTTCCTCGCGCTTGTATTCGCTTTGCTCATGGTTGTGTTCTCCCGTACCTTCGGTCGGGATTACGGTTGTACTTCGTGGTTGTACTCGCTTCGCTCGTGGTTGTGTTCTCCCGCACTTTCGGTCGGGATCACGGGGGTACTTTGTGGTTGTGTTCGCTTCGCTCACGATTGTGCTCTCCCGATAAATCGGGTTCGCGGTGGTACTCGCTTCGCTCGGGGACTGTCTAGACAGAACCGCGATCGCAGGGAGTACACCCACCCGGCGAAGCCGATACAACCACGAATCGGCGCAGCCGAAGCGTACCGCCACGCACTTGGCACCGCCAAGCAAGTACTATCCTAATGTCAACTTTATCGTCTGCCCCCGTATCCCCGTTCCCGGGCGGATGGACTGCCGCGTCACTCGTCCTACTCCGCTGGTCGAGACCCGGAGGCCGCGATTTTCGAGGAGGAAAACCGCATCGCGCAAGCCCATCCCGATGACGCTGGGCACCTTTGTGCTACTCATCGTACGGTTTTGTAAAAATAAACTGTCGCTACTCGCCGTCAGGAGGGCCATTTCACTCTCCGGGTTACCGTAATACGGAATGTTTAGGTGGTTGAGGACGGTTTTAAAGTCGCCTTCGTCACCGATTTCCGTATTGGGCAACTGCCGTGCGTACAGCACCGGACGTGGCCCCTGGTTCAGCGGGTCGTGCAGATCGATCATGCTGTTGAAGCACTTATCCGAGATTTCCCGAAAGATCGGTCCGGCCACATCGGACCCGTAAATGCCGCCCTGACTGGGTTTGTAGATGACCACCACACAGGTATATTTGGGGTTATCGGCCGGAAAATACCCGGCAAAGGAGGCTTGGTAGCCACCGACACGCGTGCCGCGGCGACCTCTAGTATAATTCACCTGTGCAGTACCCGTCTTACCGGCAAAGCGGTAGCGGTTGGTTTTCAATTTGTAAGCCGTGCCGCGTTCCACTACCCCTTCGAGGAGAATCCGCGCTTGCTCAATCGTGTTTTGACTGGCAATTTGCTTTTTCACCACCGTCGGGCGGAACCATTCTACCCGCTCACCATTGCGTTCAATGGCAGAGACGAGGTAGGGCTTCATCATGCGGCCATTATTGGCCACAGCATTATAAAAAGTCAGCAACTGTAACGGCGTCAGGCGAACTTCGTAGCCCGTTGCCATCCACGGAAGCGTCACTAAACTCCATTGGTCTTCCCGACTATACGCCGTTTTCACGTACGGACTGGCCTCGCCTTCCAACTCGATATTGGTCGGAATGTCGAGGTTAAAATCGCGGAGGCGCTGCATGAAGCGGTACGCCCCTTTATTAGGGTCGCCCTCGTCGGGAATATTGTAGTAGCGATCTACTAACTTCGCCATACCGACGTTAGACGATATCTCAAACGCCCGCCGCACCGTTGTGCTGTCGAGTTTGAAACTCTTGACGGAGGAGTCCTCCATCTCTGTATCGTAAAAGGTGAACTTCCCGCGTTCGACGTTCACCGAATCTTCTAAACTGACGTAGCCATCTTCCAACAAGGCCATTATGGAGGCCAGCTTGAAAGTGGATCCCGGCTCCGTGGACATGGCAATGGCGTAATTGTACAGTTCGTAAAAACCGTCGCCGTCTTTGTTGCGTCCCAGGTTGGCAATTGCCTTGATAGCCCCCGTTTCTACGTCCATTACAATGGCCGTTCCCCATTCCGGGCGGTGCTTGCGCATACCGCGTAGGAGCGCAGCCTCCGTAATATCCTGCAAGTTGACGTCGATGGTGGTCACCAAATCGTCGCCACTTTGCGGTTCTACCTCCGAGAGGTTTTCAAGGGGCAACCACAAGTCTGACTTGGCGTCCACTTTAATCATCATCTGCGCACCGGGCGTTCCGCCAAGGATGGTATCAAAACGACCTTCGAGACCGATGGGGCGCTGTCCTTCCCGTACGTAGCCGATGGTACGACGCGCCGATAAGCCAAACGGTCGCTTGCGCTCACTCCGTTTTTCGGCTTTCAAGCCACCACGAAACTGTCCGAGATTGAAGAGTGGAAACGCCTCAATGCGCTGCTTTTCTTCAAAAGATACAGACCGCTTCAGCAGTATATGCCGACTGGGCCGACGTCCGCCCGTAGTGTCCCGCAAGTTCATCAAGTGCTCGCGGAAACCGCCTACGGTGTAGGAATTGTCTACGTAAGTCGCCAGGCAATACGCCAGGGTATCCAAATTGTCAAAGTAATCCTGCTCTGAAGAAGCCATGGGATCAAAATAGAGGTCGAAATAGGGTACGGAAGTGGCTAATAGGCTGCCATCTGCCGCGTAAATATTGCCGCGTTCCGCCGGAATCGCCCTCGACTTTACGTAGTTGCGTTCTCCGACCCCGCGCCAGTATTTCCCATTCAACACCCCAATGTCAACAGTTTTAAAAACGAGGAAGCCTGCCGCTGGTATCAGCAGTCCAAAAAGGAGGGCGTAGACCCGGTATAAGACTTCGTTCTTGACGTCCATAGGGACCTCAGTTTTCGTTTCTAGTTTCAATTTTGATCGGTTCACCACGGTGTAGGCGCAAGCCATCATCACGGACCCGATCTACGACTTCGGAGCGTAGGCTGTTGTACATATTCTCCGACTGGAGCGACATGTACGACCACCGCTTCTCCCGAATATCGCGCTGCAACTCCTGGATGCGGCGTACGTTACGCTCGGCCAGGTGTGCATTACCGATGTACAAGACTGCGAGAAAACCGAGAAAGGAGAAATAACCCAGGTTCTTGAGAATGAACCCGGAGACTTGAAAAGACCTTAGCTGAGACCAGCTATCTTTCTTTTTTCTAGCCATCACTCCGTTAATTTTAGAAAATACAGCTTCACTCGCAAGCTCGTGAACCTCTATTTTCACCAGGATTGATCGGCCCCTATTAATCGGGACGCTTTCACCTAAGGTATGCTTATCATGTAGCCATTCTGCGTTAGCAAAACAGCTCCAAAAGCATACTTCCTGATTTTCAATAAAAACACATACTCGTTTTGTAAAAACACCTTCCACATTCCCGTTATGAATGTATCGGTTAGTATGGTTTCAATTTTCGGCTGGAGGTTGACTATCTAGTCGTTCTCCAACTCGCAACTTAGCACTACGTGCCCTGGGATTGGTGGCTACCTCCGCAGCCTCGGCCTCCAGGGGCTTTTTGGTTAATATTCGAAACGGCCGGTAAATCCGACCGTAGAAATCCTTAATTTGTTCACCGGAAACTTGTCCGGTTTTCAATACATTTTTGACCATGCGATCTTCCAACGAGTGGTAACTCATGGCGACGAAGCGTCCGCCGGGGGCGAGTACTTCGGTGGCCTGAGTAAGCATATCTTCGAGCGCTCCCATTTCGTCATTGACGGCGATGCGAAGGGCTTGGAAGACTTGCGCTAGGTAACGATTGGGTTTGCCAAACGCTAGTGGTTCCGCAATAGCGACCAACTCCCCGATGCGCTCAATGGGTTGCTCTTCCCGCGCTTCGGCGATACGCTTGGCGAGGGTACGCGCATTACGTACCTCCCCGAAAGTACCGAACACGTATTGTAACTCGTCCACCGCGGTATGCGCCAATATTTCGGCGGCCGTGGGGCCATCGCTCTGGTTCATTCGCATGTCAAGGTCCGCCTCGAAGCGGAAACTGAAGCCGCGTTCGGCTACGTCTAATTGGTGCGAAGACACTCCTAAATCCGCTAAGATGCCGTCTACTTGTTTGATACCGTAGAGGCGCAAATAGCGCTGGAGGTACCGAAAGTTGGCGGGCGCAAAAACCAGGCGCTCGTCTTCGGGTAAATTGGCTTGGGCATCTTCATCCTGATCGAAGGCGACCAAGCGACCGTTTTCGCCGAGTTGCTCCAAGATTAAGCGGCTGTGCCCTCCCCCACCGAAGGTGACGTCTACGTAGGTACCGTCGGGTTGAATGGCCAACTGTTCGATACACTGACTGGCCATTACTGGCTCGTGGTAGCTCATTCGTCTTCCTCGTTGAAATCGACATCACCTAGCAGTTCTTCGGCTAGGTCAGAGAAGTCGACCTCCTCGTCTTCCATCTCGTCCTCG
>JBCDIR010000170.1:0-6133 GCA_038748735.1 Bacteroidota bacterium
CACAGCTACACAGAGGATGGGCGCTGTGTGTCGCTCCTCAAAATCTTGCTCACCAACTACTGCATCTACGATTGTGCTTATTGCGTGAGTCGCAAAAGTAACGACGTACGCCGGGCCGCGTTCACGGTACAGGAGGTGGTCGATCTGACGATCAATTTTTACCGTCGCAACTACATTGAGGGCTTATTTTTGAGCTCGGGTATTTTTAAAAACGCCGACTATACGATGGAGCGGCTGGTGCGCATTGCCAAGCAGCTGCGCCAGGAGCATAAATTCAATGGGTACATTCACCTCAAAGCCATTCCCGGTGCCAGTGATGAACTGATACACGAAGCGGGCTTGTACGCCGATCGCCTGAGTGTGAATTTAGAAATTCCTTCCGAAAAGGAGCTGCAAAAAGTGGCCCCGGAGAAAAACTACGGCGACGTATACAAACCCATGAACTACCTGAAAACGGCCATCAAGGGCTATAAAGAAGAACAAAAAACGCTGCGTAAAGCACCCCAATTTGCTCCGGCGGGGCAGAGCACCCAAGTGGTTATCGGTGCTACTCCGGAGAATGACCTACAAATCCTCAACTTAGCCGACAGCCTCTACCAACAGCAACGGCTGCGGCGCGTCTACTACTCGGGCTACGTACCCATCAGCGACGACCAGCGCTTACCTGCGCTGCAACAAGCACCCGTCATCCGGGAAAACCGCCTGTACCAAGCGGACTGGTTGCTGCGGTTTTACGGTTTCCAGGTGGATGAAATCGTGGACGCGGAACACCCCTCCTTGGACTTGGAGCTAGACCCTAAAACGGCCTATGCGCTGCGCCATCCCGAGCGCTTTCCCGTCGATGTGAATACGGCGGACTACCGGGAAATTCTGCGCGTGCCGGGCGTGGGCGTCAAGTCGGCTAAAAAGATAGTAGCGGCGCGCAAGCACGGTAAATTACAGTGGGGGCACCTCAAAAAAATTGGCGTCGTGCTAAAGCGAGCGCAATACTTTTTGCTGTGCGGCAAGCAAAATTTTCGCTTGCTGGGGCGTGACCCGGTTCAATTGCGCAATGACTTGCTGCCTGCCCGCACCAAGCGTATCCAAACCAACCAACTCAGTCTGTTCGCCACATGATCTTAACCTATGACGGTACCTACGAAGGTTTACTTTCCGCAGTGTTTGAGACGTACCGACTCAAAATCGTACCGGAACGGATCGTACCCGCTGCGGATTGGCAACCGACCTTCTTTGACCAAGCTGTGTTCGTGGCTACCCGCGACGACTGGGCCGAGCGCGTAGAACAAGGTATCCAAAAAATCAGCGGTCGCAAAGCGGTGATGCTCCTGCGCCACTGTTTCCTGTCCGAACGGGCGGACGTGTCGATGCTTACCTTTCGTTTCATTCGACAGACGATCAGCCGTGCGAGTGATATTTCGGATAATTATGCGAATGCGGACGTACTGCGTTTGCACCAACTCAAAAAACAGATCGGTCGGGAGGTACACCGCATGCACGCCTTCGTGCGCTTTCAGCGTACCCGGGACAATATCTACTATGCCGTCATCGAACCAGATTTCAACGTCATCCCGCTTATCGGTGCTCACTTCGAGGACCGCTATCCCGCTCAGGATTGGTTGATTTACGACGTAAAACGCCATTACGGTATCTTCTACGATCAGCAGAAAATTGATTTTGTCACCTTTGACAATAATAACACCCTTCCCCTCCGACAACTCCAGCGCGATGCACTAGACACCACCGAACCCGAGTACCAGCAGCTCTGGAAAACCTACTTCGACAACGTCAATATTCCCGAACGGCGCAACCTTAAACTACACCATCAGCACGTCCCCAAGCGCTACTGGAAGTACTTGTCGGAAAAGCGGGCGCAGTTTTGAGGGGGTTGGGTTAAAACGTTAGTTTTTTCTGTAAATCCAGTAAGGTTTAAAATTTTTTCACGTCTTCGGTAACATACTTAAAAATAGCGGTATCAACCAGCGAAACCTCCCGTACGTAGGAGGTAATGATTACACCTAAACCTAATGTAAGTATGTCCAAAGATGCCAATCCACCGGAGTTGGTGGTAATGTTCAAACCGGAAGCGGAGATTTCGCTCAATGCGCAATTTGAACTGCAGTCCGCTAAGCTATCCCGAGCTAAACTCAGACCGCTGACCAAGATTCTCCAACGCAAGGAACTGCGCCTGGAGCCGATCTTCAAGGCCCAAAAGCCCGTCATCGAAATGGCGGAATCCGCCCAAGTCATCTTCAGTGAGCTGAAATTTGATCCCAAATCATTCATCAGTGTACAGAGTGACGAAGACCTGCAGGCCATTGCTGCCAATTTGCGGGAGCAAGACGCCGTCGAAGCAGCCTACGTCAAGCCCGCCGCCGAACTAGCGGATGCCAAAGACTGGGCCACCCCCGACTTTACGGCTAACCAAGGTTACCTCAATCCTGCCCCACAGGGCATCGACGCTCATTTTGCTTGGCGCATGGCCGGCGGACGGGGCGAAGGAATCGAAGTCTGTGATGTAGAGCAAGGTTTCAATTTTGACCACGAAGATTTGCAGCGCAACTTCGGAGGACTCATTGGCGGCAACAACCGCACCAGCTCCATCGACCACGGTACCGCAGTACTCGGCGTACTCGGTGCGGACGATAACGGCAAAGGCGTGACCGGAATTTGCCACAACGCCAAAATCAAAGCCATTTCACACAACGGTCTCGGAACTGCGCAGGCCATCATCGATGCAGCGGACAGCCTCAAGGCGGGTGACATTATCCTGATTGAGGTACACCGTCCGGGGCCAGCACACAATCCCGAGAATGGGTCTCAGGACGCCTTCATCGCCATTGAGTGGTGGCCAGACGACTTTGCGGCCATCGTTTACGCTACTTCTCGTGGTATTTTAGTGGTAGAAGCAGCGGGCAACGGCTCGGAAGATTTCGACGCAGAAATCTACAATCGTCCCAGTGATGGTTTTCCAGCTTCCTGGCGCAACCCACTCAACCCGAAAAACCCTTCCTCCGGAGCGGTAATCGTCGGGGCGGGTTCTCCTGCTAGTTGGTCCGACCGTACGATTCTTGGTTTCTCCAACTGGGGTAGCCGGGTAGATGTGCAAGGCTGGGGTAACTCGGTGGCAACGACGGGTTACGGCGGCATGCAGGGCGACCAAGTACTGCAAATCGATCCTTTCGACGGCTACAAAGCCGCTAATAATGATCCGGAAGTACCCAACAGTTACTTCTCCGGTATGACGATGTCCCACGTCCGCTCGGCACTTTGGAGTGGTACCAACAACAAAATCTACTTGTTCGACCCGCCACGCGGCAGGAAAAAGGCACAGTACACGCGAATCGATGCTGCTACCATGGCGGAAGACCCGAATTATCCCAAGGATATTGAGGGTAACTGGCCCGGTCTACCGAGCGACTTCGAGCGGGGCATAGATGCTGCGTTGTGGAATAGTAAAAGCAACAAAATCTACTTCTTCAAAGGCAGCCAGTACGTTCGTATCAATCCGAATGCGAGTTGGAACGTAGAGTCGGGTTATCCCAAGCCGATTGCGGGTAACTGGCCGGGTTTGCCAGCGCACTTTAATACGGGGATCGACGCCGCCGTTTACAACGCTAAAAACGACAAAGTCTACCTGTTCAAAGACAGTCAGTACGTCCGTATTGACCCCGACAATAGTTGGCAAGTGGATATGGGTTACCCCAAACCCATTGCCGGGAATTGGTCCGCTTTTCCACGTGCTTTTGAGCAAGGCGTGGAGGCTGCCGTTTACCACCCCGATTTAAAGAAGATGTACATCTTCAAAGGCGAAGATGTGCTCTACACAGCTGGTTTTAACGGTACTTCTAGCGCTAGTCCCATTGTAACGGGTGCGCTGGCCTGTATCCAAAGCCGTTTGAAAACCCGTGGCAAGCCACTCTTGACTCCACAGGGCGCGATCAACCTGATGCGGAGTACGGGTTCTCCCCAAATGCGCTTCAGCGGTGCGCAGGAAACCGATGCTCCCTCGAACTGGAAGGGCGTTAACGCTACCTTTGGTGCGGGCTTCGGGGCGGCGCTGTGGAACGGCAAAAGTGATCGGATTTACTTCTTCCGGGGCAGTCAGTTCGTCCGCATCAATCCGGCGGATAACTGGAACGTAGAGGCGGGTTACCCCAAAGCTATCGACGGAAACTGGCCTGGCTTAGCCGACGATTTTAAAAGCAACATCAACGCCGCTTTCTGGTCCGATACGAACAAAAAGGTCTATCTTTTCAAGGGTAGTGAGTACGTTCGCATCGATCCGTTTAACGGCTGGAATATGGATGCGGGTTACCCCAAACCGATTGCGGGTAACTGGCCGGGCTTCCCAACCGAATTTACGCAGGGCGTAGACGCGGCCATTTGGAATCCAAAAAACAACAAAGTTTACTTCTTCCGCGACGATGAGTATATCCGCGTCAACCCCAACAACAGTTGGCAAGTAGATCCGAATTACCCCAAGCCCATCGACGGGAACTGGCCGAACCTCAACAGCAACTTCGAGGACAACCTCAACGCAGCGCTGTGGAGCGGTACCAACGACAAAATCTACTTCTTCAAAGGAGAAGACTACGTCCGCATCGACCCGGACAATGACTGGCGTATGGACAATGGTTATCCCCGCGTCATCGCCCGGCAGCGCATCGGCAACCGCCCGGATTTGCGGGAAGTCTTCGAACAGTTGGACCTCGACTCCAATTGGCCCGGTTTCCCGAATAACTTCGGACAAAACGTGGATGCGGCCCTGTACAGTAAGCGCAATAATCGGGTGTACATTTTCCAGGGCAGTCAGTATTTGCGGGTAAACCCAAATAACGGCTGGGAAGTAGACCGCGGTTATCCTCGTAACATCGCGGGCAACTGGCCCGGCTTTCCCTCGCATTTTGCCCAGGGTGTGGATGCGGCTTTCTGGTCCAAGAAGAATTCCCGGATTTACTTCTTCAAGAACGACGAGTACATCCGCGTGAATCCGAATAATGGCTGGCGCGTCGATGCGGGTTATCCCAAACCGATTGCGGGCAACTGGCCCGGTTTCCCCGCTCACTTCGCCGAGGGCGTGGACGCAGCCATCTGGACGGAGAAAAACGACCGCGTGTACTTTTTTAAAGACAATGAGTACATTCGTGTCAACCCTAACGATGACTGGCAAGTAGAACGCAACTATCCCCGTACTATTGCGGGTAACTGGCGCGGCTTACCGTCTTCGTTCAATAGCGGTATCGACCTCGCGCTGTGGAACGACAAGAGCGATAAAATCTACTTCTTTGCGGGTAACGAGTACGTGCGCATCAACCCGAACGCGGGCTGGCGCGTAGAGGCGGGCTATCCGAAGCCAATCATTAGCTAGTACGCACCCGAATAGAGGAGTTATTTCTCTACCCTTATCCCGGATTTTCACTGCTGTGGAAATTCGGGATTTTGTTTTTGGTGGTATAAGTTTAAGACTCAGTCATCCTTGGCGTTGATCCAATGAAACTTCCGCTTGACACAGTCTACTGCTGAGCAGTGACTCATAACCGTTAACTTGGCTGAAATAGCCAGCACGTAAGGATGAAAAACGATTTAGTACTTTTATTGAGCATTTGTCTCTTGGTGAGTTCGCTGCAGGTGCAGACGTTACTCGCAAGTGATATTTTCGATTTTCCTTCCAGTATATCCACTCACCATCTCGTGGACGAATCTTTGCTAGTGGGTTATAGCAGCGACGATGGTTGGGGAATTAGCGCTTATGGGTTAGCGTCAATGGAAATAACGGGACAAGTGGAGATTCCTGGCCGAAAGCAAACACAACGGCATCGTCGCCCAACATCTTACTATGGACGTTTTGTTTGCTGCTTAACGGTTTCGATCCGGTCTGGATAGTCGGTGATGATACCGTCTACCCCCAGGTCAAGTAAGCGGCGCATTTGCGCAGGGTCGTTGACCGTCCACGCAATGACTTGGAGACCCCGGGCGTGGAGCGAATCGACGGAGGCGGGTTGGAGTAATTCGTAGTAGGGACTGTAAATTTGGGGTGTGAAGGAAAGGAGCGCTAAATTTTCCGCCACACTATTTTGTTGGTAAATGAGGTAAGCCAGCTGTTGGTCCGGTGCTTGGCGATGCACGGCTTCCA
>JBCDIR010000171.1:0-6108 GCA_038748735.1 Bacteroidota bacterium
GTCCCTCAAAGCGATAGTTGATTTTAGGAAAGTTTTGGGTGATGGGGTCCAGTACGTCTTGCGTCAAGCTAGCTTGCAACTTAGGTACCGAAATATCTAGGCTAGAAATGTCCGCTTCTACCAACATTTGACGACGACCGTCGGAATGATGGATCGATTTTACGCCTTCCGTCAGTTCCACCTTTGCCACTTCCGACAGGGGAAAGCGTTGTCCCGTGCGGGTGCGGATGTCCACTTGTTCCAATTGGGCCAAGTTTTCCCGATCCTGTTCCGTGTAGCGAATCCAAACTTTCACTTCGTCCGTTCCACGTTGAAGGCGTTGCACTTCGGAACCAAAATAGCCGCCCCGTACCTGATTAATCACCTCAAGCAAGTTGAGGCCCAGGAGTTCGGCTTTGGGTAGCAAGCTGATTTTGACCTCCTTTACGCCCGTCTCGTCGTTGTTCGTTACATCTTTTAGGCGGGGTTCCGCTTGCAAGGCAGTGATGAGTTGTTGCTTGGCCGCCCGAATTTCTTCCAAATCATCATCCCGGTGTGTGAGAGAAATGGAAATGGGTTTACCAAAAGCATTGGCCAGAAACATCGTAAACTCTTCGGCGGCGGGAAGTGGACCGACCTCGGCACGAATTTCCTCCCCAATATCGAAGGCTTTGATCCCCCTTTCTTCTCCTTCCAGCAGCGTGATGTTCACTGCTCCTCGGTGCGCCCCCGGACCCAGCATCCGCTCGGTGCTAAGCACGACGGGTGCATCACTACCCCGACGTTCGCGCAGGCGTTCGTCCACCCGGTAGACCGCCTCTTCGATGGCAATGAGTTGGGCGTTGGTTACCTCGGCACTCGTGCTGGGCGGCAACTTCAGTTCAGCCGTCAGGTTATCCCGATCAATATTCGGAAAGAAGGTGCTCTGGGCAGTACCCGTAGCAATCGCACCAACGGTAGCGGCCAACGCCAGTACTGCCAAGCCAAAGACTGATGCGGGATAACGAACGGAAAAGTTGAAAATGGGTTGGTAGACCTTCGTCCGCAATACCTCAAAGGCGCGATTGATGAATTTTTCAAAACGCGGCACTTCACGGTCCGCTCCAATCGCGTTGGAATGAGCCAAGTGCGCGGGCAACAACAAAAAGCACTCAATAATCGACACGGATAAAGTGACGATGATGACAAAGGCTAGGTCGCTGAAATATTCGCCCAACTTGCCGTCAATGAAGAAAAAGAGGGAAAAAACGGTAATGGTCGTCAGCAAGGAAGAGAATACGGAGGGAAACACCTCCATCGTCCCGTCCACAGCGGCTTGGTAGACCGACTTGCCGCGCTGCGCGTGTTGATAGATGTTTTCGGCCACCACTACCCCATCGTCGACCAGGATTCCAAGCACCAGAATACAACCGAATACCGAGAGAATATTGATCGTTACGCCGAAGACGTTCATCAAGAAAAACATCGCAATCAAGGAGACCGGAATACCGACGGCGACCCACATCGCTACCCGCCAATTGAGGAAAATGGACAACATTAACAAGACCAGTAATATACCTTGCCAGCCACTAGCTGTCAGTGTTTTGAGCTGTTGGCGCAGACCGATAGTTAGATCGTTAACCAAAGCGGCTTCTACACTCGTATTCTCAGCGTTGAAGGTCTTGATGTAATCTTTGGCGAAAGCCGCTACCTGCAAAATATCTTCTTCGTTGGTGGCAAACACATTGATGGTCACCCCGCGTTCCCCGTTGATGTAGCGATCATTGGGAATGTCCGCAAATTGATTGCGGACGGAGGCCACTTGCTGCAATCGGACCACCTGACCATCCGGGCGCGCCAGAATGACCAAATCCTGCAAACCCGCCGCGTAGTACGACTGTGCCGAAGTGCGAATCAGTACATCCTCTTGCGAAGTTTTAATCGTTCCGCCGGAAGCACGGATATTGGCTTGTGCCACCGCTCGGTTAATGTCCGCAATAGTGAGACCGTAGCGTTTGAGGTCGTTTTCTCGTACGCTGATTTCAATTTCTTCGTCGGGTAAGCCGAGTAAAAACACCTTGGAAATACCCGCTTCGGCCAAAAAATCACGCTTAATATCGTCCGCTACATCTTTGAGGGCCGTTAGCGGTAAGTCACCACTACTAATACCAATGGTAACGGCGAGATTGAGTATTTCTTCCTTTTTTACAATCGGCGCTTCGATCTTATCGGGAAAGGAACTGATGGATTCTACCGCCGTTTTTACGTCGTCTAGTACGACATCGGGTGCTGCACTGGAGGTGAGTTCAATGCGTACGTTAGCGCTGCTTTCCTTGGCCGTAGACGTAACCCGCTTGATGCCCGTGATGCCAGTCAGGTCTTCTTCTACTTTATTGATAATACCTTCCTCCACTTCTAGTGGCGAAGCCCCCGGATAACGCACATCAACCGTCACGTACTTGATGCCTTCGGGTGGAAACAGGCCAAACCGTAAGTTGCTAAAGCCGAGTAAACCGACCGCAATCATCACGATCAGGGTTAGATTCACGACTACGTGATACTTTATATAATAGGCAATGAGTTGTCTCATATGACCGAACAAAATTTAAATTTAGGAAAAAGCGTGACCTGTCGGCACAGCGGGTATCTCAACGATTTTGAAGTAGCTTAAGATGATTTCTTCCGGACGGGTTTCACTTTGGCTCGCAAGGTAGCTGCGGATACCGTCTGACTGACAACTAGACTACCGTCGGGTATGCCGCGTACGATGCTGCCGCTATCTAGTGTACCGACGCGTTGAATAGGTAGACGATTGATCACTCCGTCTTCTACGACGTATACTTCGTCGTTGCGGGTAATCAAGTGACTGGGTACTACTGCCACCGTTTCTAATGCTGCTCCCGCCAGCTCGCCTTCTAAATACATGCCCGGGGTGAGTCCTTGACCTTTGACCGCTAGGTAGACGGGAATGGTTTGGGTATTCTCATCGATGATTCCTCCCGTTCGTACGAGACTTGCGGTGTAGGTTTCCCCCGTTTCTGAATGCCGTAACGTGATCTTACTCCCTGCTTTCAGATAGGCTATTTGCTGCTCACTCACCGCCGAAACAAACTCCAAGGACTGGGTCCCCAACAACTGCGCAACGGGTTTGCCGGGACTAACCACATCACCGTAATCGACACTACTCTGGGTGATAACCCCCGTGAACGGGGCACTGATGACGTACTTATCCAGGCGATCTTCCTGTGCCTTGATGTCCAGGTACTGACCGGGTATATTGCGTAAGTTGAACAAATATTTCTCGCGGCTACTGCCGAATTCGGGCAAGGGGGGTAACAATTGCTCGTGGTCAAAATTATCGGTATAAGCTTTCCACTTAGGATGTGCGTCGGGAAAATCCGCTTCCAAATCGGCTAGTATCCCCATGAGTTGGCTGGCGAACTTGGCCCGCATGGCGTATAAAGACAAATCCGTTTGGGTACGTTCGATGCGGAGGAGCGCTTCGCCTTTTTTGAAGACGACTCCCACGTCCAGCTCCTTGCGCTGCGGCAGCACCTTACCCGATACTTCGGCCACCACGGACACCGCGCGGCGAGCCTGCAAACGGCCCGTCAGCGGAATCTGGGAGCGGATGGTGCTATTCTGCACTTCCATCACTTGTACCGGAACGGGGGCAGTGACAGCCGTTGGTTGAACGGGCGTAGTTGTTTCGGATTTCTCCGTTCCCGCTTCGGTGTTGCCACAAGAAGACAACAACAAAAACAGTGTACTAAATAATAGCGCAGTGTTGAAGCGTACGGGCCATGTTGAATTAGAAAGCATCATTCGTCTTACGTTAAACATTTACCTGGTCTCGGCTCAGCCGAGAGCCAGGGATAAATCGTATCTAATCACTCACACAGTCGGAGTGGTTTACGGGCACAAAAGTGCGCTCCACTGACTGGTCACACAATTCTGTTCTGGTGAAACCGTAAATGGAGCGGTTGAAGCCTCAAAAACTGGAAATGAGAGATAAGCGGTCGTGATAATTACTTGGCTGCGGGAAATATCGGACAAGCCTGCCTGACGCTGCGCGTAGTAGCAGACAGGTGATGTGTAGTGGTGGCCAGCCCCAAGCTGAGACAGCCCGCAGGGCCGACCTGCCTGCGCCATGCCGTACTCGGTAGACAGGGCGAATAGCGAGCCACAGAACGTAACGACCGCGCCTTAAGCGCGGATGGCCAAAAAACTAAAACCTACGCTCGGCTAAATAAAACGTAAAGTTACTAGTGATTTTCTATTGTCTGCTGTTCTTGCGTGGTTATCACAGAGCAGCACGGAGGGTTACTCAGAGGTGCGCAGAGATTTCTATCATTCGCTCAACGTACGAGTTGAAAATCAAGAATCAGAATAGTCAGAGGGTGCAGAACAGCTCCATCAGTTTGATTTTAGGACATAAAAGCGTAGGCCAGCAACAGCACCAATCCATAGCCCAACCACCACCGCCAAGCCGTGTACTGATACCATGCCCAACCGTGTCGCCGCTGTACGTAGATGATGGTGACCACCTTTTCAAGCGTAAAGGTCAGTACGCTTCCCAGTGCGATACCCACCAGGCCAAAGTGATTACCCAACAGCCAGCAGAGCGCTACGTGAACGGGTATGCTGCCCGCCACCAGTAACGGCACCACCCGCGTATCCTCCAAGGCAATGAGTAACGTGCGGGAGAAGACGAAATACGGAATGGTGAGCAACAAAAAGGTATTGAAAACGGGTACCGCCGGGCGGTACGCTTCGGAGAACACGAAGGGAAACCACCACTGAGCGGTGAGTAAGAGCAGGAAACTAAGCGGAAAAAGTAGGTGTTGCAACCGACTGGATTCCCGTTTGAGTTGCGCTAGGCCTTGCTGGGTATTCTTAGCAATTTGGGGAATTAACGCGCCGGCCAGAGCCCCCGTCAATGCCGCCAGGAGTGGCAGCTCCCGCGCCCCATAGCGGTAGATGCCGAATACTTCGCGGTCGCCCGCAAACAATTGCCCGACAACCCAGGCACCGATGCTAATGTTGACAGCTCCCAGGCCCGCGTAGGTCATTAGTGGCCAGGCGATGGTCCACCAACGCCGCAGCGTTTCCCCTCGCCACTGCCACGTCAGATGATCCATTACGAAAAAAGTTAGCCACAAGTATTTGAATAGGCCAACGAAGACCAAACCGACGAAACTCCAACGAAAATCGTAGCCGAGGAGCGGTGGTAAAGTGATAACCGCTACCTGCGCGCCCGCACTCAGCGCACCGTAACCGATCAACGCCCAAGCACGTTCCTGTAAAAGGTAAAAATGCTCTTGGAGCGTAGCCGGAATATTGGTAACCAGAAAGACTAAAAACAATGGCCAATACGGTAACGTTTCTTGCTGAACGAGTGCTCGTAAGACCGGTTCTCGCGCCAGAAAAAGTAATACAATCAGCAGCGCAGAAAGACCCGAAAAAATCAGGTAAGCCTGCACAAAAAAGCCCCGCTGGGCCGCAGTATCCAGCTTGGGGAATAGGCTCAACATCGCCTGCAGCAGGCCCGACGACCAGAAGAAGGTAGCCAAATACCCGATATAAAACAGCATTTCGTAACCGCCGATGGCCTCCCGCGTCAGGCCTGACCAAGCCAGCGCTACCGCAATGACAATCGTCGCTCCCTGACGAAAGACTTGAAACACCTGAAAGGCGGTAGAAACGGCTACGGACGGCAACATTAGCCGAGGACTTCCTCCGTTTCGGTGAAGACTACCCCGTAGTCTTCAAGCTCTTTGAGTACCGGCTCGTAGACCTCGCGCATGACGGGAATTTGTACGCCCGTCGACTTGATTTTACCCTTAGCGATGAGGTTTACGAAGATGCCCATCGGCAGGCCGACGAGACGCGCCATGGCCGTATCTTCTTCGCCCGCACCCTCCATTACCATAGTGGAAACGAGCTTGCGTTTTTTGCCGTTGAGGGTGTACTCAAACTCGTGCTGCATGATGATCATGTCCTTGTCCGTCGGTTCGAGCTTCCACTTGTCGAGGAGGAGGTTTTCGAGGATAAGGGCGGGGGTAGCGTTCGCTAGATTGATGCGTTTCTTGCTGAAAAGACCGAGCCACTCCAACTTTTGCATAATCTCCGAGTTCGGTTCCTCATCGA
>JBCDIR010000172.1:0-6097 GCA_038748735.1 Bacteroidota bacterium
CCGTCCGTCTAGAACTAGCTATCCCCGCTGAGAGTCAGCAAATTTTCTTTGGTTTCATTTTTTCTGGTAAAGGCCAGGCTTGGTTCGACGACTTTGAAATCTGGATCGACGGGAAACAATACGAGGAGACGCCCGTCAGCAACTACGAACTCTCCCCTACCGCCCGCCAGTGGTTACTGGACCACCTCATCCCGCTCGATACCTGTGCCCCAGAGGAGCGAGAGGGTGATGACCTACGCACACTCGGACAGCGCATCGGCGACGCCCGCGTCATTGCGCTGGGGGAAGTGACGCACGGTTCGCGGGCTATTTTTCAAATGAAAGATCGTATCATCCGCTACCTGATTGAATCGAAGTTCCTGCGCCGTTTCGCCATCGAAGGTAATTGGCCGGAGGCCGAAACAGTTAACGACCACCTCCGCTTTAATCCAGAATACGATGGAACGGCGGGCGATCAACTCAAAAATATGTACTTCTGGACGTGGCAGACGGAGGAAGTAGCGGCCATGGTCGACTGGATGCGGAGCTATAACCAAGGGGCTGCCGATCCGCTATTTTTCAGTGGATTTGATCTGCAATATACTACGGGGGTACTCAACGCTTTGCGCCAAGCCCTACCCGCAAAACAGCACCCGCTCCTGACCACCGTCGCGGAAGAAATCGCTTATCTGCGTGAGCAACGTAGCCAATCTAGTACCGTCACCCTGTCCCCGGCCCAGCAGCGGTTCTTCACCCAATCACTGGAAGCACTGCGCTACGGCGGTTGGGAAAACCGCAGCCCGCGCGCGATGGCCCGCAATCACCACTACTTACGCATACTCGAACAATGGTTGGAATTCGCCCCCATCTCCCGCGACCGCTTCATGGCCGAAAATATGCAGTGGCTACTCGACCAGGAGCCGGAACAACGCTACATCATCTGGGCGCACAATGAGCACTTGCGGCAAAATGACAATAGAATGGGTCAGTTCCTGCACGAATCCCTTGGGGAAGATTACCTCAGTATTGGCTTTGCGCTCTACGAGGGGGAGCATACGGCTAAATCAAGCGGCGGGCTGAATACTTTTCCGCTGAATAAGGCCCCCGCGGGTAGCTACGAAGCTATTTTCAATCAACTGGACACCCCCATTTTCGCCCTAGACTTACGGGAAATTACCACAGATACGCCACTGGCCGACTGGCTCGACCAGGGCCTAGGCTGGCGGTCGACGGGCGCTGGTCCTGACGGATACAACGGACGCAAGACCAACATCACGGAGCAGTTTGATCTAGTGATTTTTATTCGGGAGACGGAGGCGTCGCGGCTGTTGGATTTCTAATCGCCCTCAATAGCAGTCCGAATTTGTGTTTCTGTTTTCCAGCGGGTCGCCACCATCGCTCGGACCAGCGATTCGTAGTCCTCTAACTGACCTTTGACGTATTTGCGGTTAGCATCATCAAAACAACGATCATAGTAGGAGCGCTGGTAAGTGACATACTGGGTTCTCAGATTGCCGTCCGAGCTGAGGGCTAATGCAGTTCGTAGGAGTAGGTACGCGGGTGGGGTCGAACGCAGCGAATCGTGCCGTGCGGCTAACTGAACGAAGCTGTCTACTCGTTGCCAAACCGCTATCGTATCCCGAATAGCTAAGCTAGTAGTGGGTTGATCTACGCTTTTGTCCAACGTCAAAAGGGTGTTTTGCGCCGCCACGTAGTTTCCGCCCGTTTTTTGTACGGTGGCTAGTTGCCACTGCAGCGCCGTATTTGCTTCTACCGCAGCGCGTTTACGCTGTTCGGCCCGCCAGAAAAAGAACAGTGTGCCGACCAACCCAACTAGTACTAGGGATAATAAAATGGCCAAGCGGTTGGCGCGGCGACGAGAGACGAGCAGCTCCGCTTGTTCTGCTGCTTGCCAGTGCGCTTGACTAGCGGCTATCCTTTCCTGCAAATCCGCTGGTAGCTTGCGATAAGCCGAAAACAAGTTTAAATGGGCCATTTCTTCCCGGCTAAAAAATCCTGACCGTTCCTGATACACCCGATACGTACGAATAGCGCGCTGGCGTTGCCGAATCTCTTCCGTAAGATTATCACCAACGGCTGATGCCAACAAATCGTGGCTAATTTCGTAGCGCGTAGTCGTCCCCGCTTTGGCAGAACGAATAATTCTACGACGCTCTAGTTCGTCCACCAAGACCGGTAACTGTGCTAGGCCTGCTACTTCATTTTTATGCAAATCGCTTTCCATATCCGCTACCGTTCGCTGTAGCTTGGTATGCTGATCGGAAATCATCGTTGCTAGCAATTCCAGCGGCAGTTGGGGCGCAACCTCGGTCTGGAGATCGGCGAGTTGTTGATGTAAAAAATCGTTTAAAATCGCCCCTAAGTTATCGGTCTCTCGGATTAATTCCGCCGCTAATACGGGAAGTGTATGCGGTTGGGCGGCTTTGGCGCGCTGCCACAACTCGTGCAAAAACACCTGAACGTGCGTAAGCGCAATTTCCTGCTGTTCATCCGGCAAACAGTGCAGCATACGATCAACGAGCTGTTCTTGATGCTGTACTCGGTAAAAACGTTGATACACAGGAGCAGTCAGCATTTTCCCGATCACCTCACGCACCTGCTGGCGGCCCATTTTTTCTAGGCGGAAGCGCTGTTCAAAGATGCCCGGCAGTAAGTGCTCAAAGGCCGATAAATGACCAATAAATTCTTCGCGCATCACCAGCAACACCCGACAAGGGAGCCGTTCGTGGATCAACTGATTGATCTGTGTAAAAAAGGCCGTTTGTTCCTCCAGACTCCCCAGCAAAAGTAGTTCCTCGAATTGATCGAACAGCAAATAGATGGGGATGTACTTCTCTTGGAAGAGCTTGCGCGTCATCGCACTAAAATCCAAACTAGCGTCGGTGGGTCTACCCGTTGCGGGTGACAGTTCTACTGGTTGTTCTAATTCAGCGTTGATGGTGGCATAAAACGAGGGGACCAATTGCTCTCCACGACGAATCGTGAGGGCAAACCAATCCGCTTTGGAGTACTGATTGCGCAAACCACACTCAATCAAGCTGGTTTTACCCGCTCCGGTGGGCCCGTAGACGAGTAAGTGCTTAACGCCACACACCGCCTCGTAGAGTGCCTCCACCTCGGTGGTACGCCCAAAAAAATGAGCGTAATCTTCGTAACCGTAAGCGTCCAAAAATTTAAACGGGGCGCGGGACGTACTCATGCTTTTGCTGCTTTTTCTGACCGAATAAGCTGGGTCAACTGACGGTGGAGTTCGTCGAGTCCCGGCTGACGAATATTTTGCCGACTCACCCGAATCTTCTTATGGACTCGTGCTTGCTCCTCTGAGTTGATGTTTAGTTCCAGCCCCACCTCGTGGTAGCGATAGGCCGACTCCTCTTTTCCGGCGTAGTAACGAATATCGGGAGTATGCGTCTCCGTTTGTTTGAACACACTGTAATCAATAATGAAAGGCGTCAGCGAAAGGTAATTTTCCTGTTGTGCCAATCGTTCCATCGCCTGACCAATGTCAGTACCCTTGAACAAAAGAACGGAATGATTATAAGTAAACGAGTCCTTGATGGCGACTTCTTTCAGTTGATAATTTTGGCTATACACCTGCTCAAAATGACCGTGTAATTCCCCGTAATGATGCACAAACCGTTTACCACTCCCCAACCGGTAGGCCAGTTTGATGTCTTTGATCGAAACAATACGGTATTTAGCGACAAAAGCGATACGGCGCAACCACGTGACCAGCGCGGTCAGGTATTCATCCAACAATTGATCTAGGTGATCGTCTTTCGGTATGTCACCCCGCAGCAATCGCGTCCGTTGGCGTTCCATGAACTGAAGGACGTCCGCTATTTCGTCGCGATTATTCAGTATATCTTCCCGCAAGGGATAAAGTTCTGGGACAAAGCTATCGGCAGCAGCAATTTCAGCCGTAGTTTGTAGCAACAAATGACTCCAATCCAGTGCCGTCACTTCTGCTTCCGTCAGGCGAAAAAACCGATCCAAATGCGGACTCAGCGGGCGGACTTTCGCCAGTGGTTGTGCCAATTGCACGAAGCACAAGTACCGGAGGCTACTCTGAAATACCTCTACTAAATACGCCAAACGCGAAAGTGTACGCTGGCGCCCTTCACTGCTGATTACTTTGAGTAAAAATACTTCGACAAGCCAGCCAAAGTGTTGGAAAATCTCGAAGGGTTCTTGTCCCACCGCTACTCCCTCGTAGAGCAAGGCTTGCCGTAGACTTTGCACCCAAATGGTGTCTTCTTCCTTGGTGAATAATTCCTCCCGCAGGCCCGTCGGTAGTTGGTGTTGCGCTTTGGATTTATCCATCACAAAGCCGAAAGTCGCTTGGTCGATACTTTTGATGTTGTAAATCTTATCGGCCACTTGAAACGTCTGCACGTTCAGTTTTTCCAGTATCTGCTGGAGTACCGCTTGGTTTTGTGCTACCAGTTGCTCCACACCGTCTACTTTCAGGCGAAGTTGCTGTCCACTGGCTTCTTCTATGATTACTTTTTGCTGGGTCATAACCACTGGGTCTTAAAATCCGTTACCGGGGTCTGGAATCTGATACTTCGCCCGCAAAGCAGCGCTGAGGGGAGGTGGATTTTCTCTTGCGGTGGCCATTAGGGGTTCCACTGCCGGATGAACAGTCACGAGATTATCCTGAAAAAATGGGACGAAGATTGCGCGCTCGTCAGGCGAAAACTGTGCCTTTTGCTGCGCGGGTTGACGCGTCAGTGGCCAGTGCAGGTGTTGTTGCCCATCCAGCGTCCATAATTTGACGGTTTGATCGGTGGCCGTAGTCAATAAGCGACCACTTTCCTCGGCTATATCTATTCCACTGATCATTCCTTGGTGAGCTTGCCAGCGATTTTCGGTTACGCCGTCGTAGACAACAACCTGGCCTTGACGGTCCCAGGCAATCATACACCCCAGCGCGGGAGAGACCCTAAAATCACTGACGTTCGTGAAACGTTTAAGTGGCTCGGAGGTATTCCAGTTAGCTAGTTTTCGCACTTGTAGGTTGCCATCTGCGGTCAAAATCAGGAGAACCTCTTGCCCCTCCTGGGTAGTTAAAAAAGTAGTTTTAGCTACGGCTGCCGTACTAACTGCCTGGGTCGTTGCCAGTAGCTGTACGCCACTAGTCGACCACGAGATCATTTCACCATCGCCCGTACCGGCCACTAGCATCTGCCGGGAAGGGGAGAAATCTAGGGTGTAGACGTAGGCACTTTCCGCCAAGGTATCCAGCAATTGACCTTCTTTATCCCATTGCAAAACGGTTCCGTCACTAGAGCGGGTTACGAACTGTGCTTGCTGAGGTAGGTAATGTAAATCGTAAACATTGCCCCGATGTCCTGCGAGTTGCGTAAGCAAGGTGCCATCCTGTCGCCATATTTTTACTTGATCGTCCCGACTGAGGGTGGCTATCCCGTTGGTCCAGGGTTTGACGGCAGTCAGCGCCTCCTGGTGGTTAGCTCCTAAAACCGCGAGCTGCCCACGGAGCAGGTCATAATATTTAAGCGTCACTTGTTGGCTATCCAGCAAGAGGGCTTGTTCCGATTTGAGGTACTGGCAACTGTGCTTTGGGAAGTCAGCGATTGCCGTTCCATTAGCTCGGTCCAGCACTTGCACACCAGCCGAATTTTGACTCAAAATATGGTTGGGCAAGATGGTTAGCTTGGCATCGGTATTCCTGATGGGATATTGTTCTGCTACCTCGGAATCACGGATGACGAGGGAGAAGTAATAGTCGATATCCGCTTTGACCACTTCATTGGCTAAAGCCAGGGCATTGGCCGCCAGCAGATAGGCATCTTCAAAATTATTGGCCAGGCGCTGTCGGTCTGCTTCCATGGCCAAACGTAGTGCGAGCACCTGTTTGCCCCTCTGCTGAGCAACTACTCCCTGTTCAGTCGCTTCTCGTTGCGCGGCCTCTACCCGAGCTTGGATGCGATTCAGTTCGGATTCCAGGGTACGTATCTGGCGTTCATCATAGGCTTGTCGGCGTTGTTGTTGTTCTTTGAGTTGCTGACCAAAACGTCGGATGGCTTCGTCTAGTTCGACGGCTAGGGACTCTCCCGCTCGGCGATCATTCGCA
>JBCDIR010000173.1:0-6094 GCA_038748735.1 Bacteroidota bacterium
CAAAACACCGCAGGGGATAGTGGATACGCTGCCGCACGCGGGCTGGGTGCTGATCGTTTGGGCGCTAGGTGGACTCATTACGCTCACTGGGGCGCTGACCTTTGCGGAAATGGGGGGACTTTTTCCCAAAGCGGGTGGTATCTACGTTTACTTGCGGGAAGCCTACGGCGAATTAGCCGCTTTCCTGTACGGCTGGGTGACGCTATTGGTGGTCAATACGGGGTCGTTAGCGGCCCTGGCGCTGACCTTTGCGGAATACCTGACTTTTTTTATCCCGCTACCGGAAGCCGTGAAAATCCTCATCGCCGCCGCGACTACCCTGGGACTTACGCTCGTCAATATCCGTGGCGTAAATACGAGTCAGTGGCTCATCAATATTTTTACGAGCACCAAACTACTCGCCCTGTTCGTCATCGTCGTCATCGCGGTTTTCTGGCGGGATAAGACGGCGCATACGCCCGTGTTTAGCTTGTCGCAAGACCTGCCGGACCAGTATCCCACGCTGGTGCTCACCGCCTTGATTGGGGTGCTGTGGTCCTTCGGAGGTTGGCACCACGCTACCTATCTGGCGGGCGAGACACGCCACCCCCAACGCAACGTACCACGCGCTATGCTGACGGGGGCGGTAGTCGTGACAGTTACTTACGTTTTGGTCAATTTAGGATATTTGTGGTTGTTGCCACTCGAACAAATTGCGGCCAGCGAACGAGTAGCGGGGGACGCACTAGCGGCAGTGCTGCAGGGCGGTGGACAGGCGGTAGCGCTGTTGATTGGTGTCTCCGTGTTTGGGACCATTGCTATTTACACCATGTCGGCACCACGTATTTACTTTGCCATGGCGCGCGACGGGGTCTTTTTTAAACGTTTGGCCGAATTACACCCTCGTTATCAGACGCCCGCCAATGCGATGTTGTTGCAGGGAGTATGGGCGGTCATCCTACTCCTGCTTTGGGGACAATTTGAAAATTTAATCACCTACGTCACCTTCATCGACGTAGGTTTCATGGCACTGGCCGCCGCCGCGATCTTCGTCTTTCGCCGCCGCTTACCAGCAGCGGAACGCCCCTACCGCGCTTGGGGCTACCCCATTATTCCGGCGCTGTATTTGGTCATCACGCTACTGTTTTTGTTGAATACTTTGCTGAAACGTCCAGAGCAAGCCGTTGCGGGCTTAATGGTGCTAGGAGCCGGTGCTGCATTATTTGCGGTGATCCGCGCGAAGCGTGGCGGCCCAGGAGCGGAGCTATGAAATTAACGGACAGGTTAAATTGTCGCTTGCCCGTCGACAAAAAATGGGATTAGCGTATCTTTTGGTGGGTTTTTTCGTTCATACACCATGAAAGTCAGGGCTTTATAGAAACACAGCTACGGTGATTGACGCAAACGTACAACTGAAATACAAGCTACACTACTTATCGCGCTTCGGTCGTCTGGCTAGGGGGTGTGTGGGGTGGTTGCTGTTCAGTTTGCTGTTTGCTTGTCAATCGGATACGGTGCGCCGTCACGATTTTCTCATTCAGGGCATTGATGTGTCTCGTTACCAAGCGGAGGTGAACTGGGATACTATCGCAGCACAGGGTATGCACTTTGCGTTCGTCAAAGCGACGGAAGGCGCTACGCACGCGGACCAATATTTTGAGCAAAATTGGCAAGCGCTCCGCGAAGCGGGGCTACGCCGTGGCGCGTACCATTTCTACCGCCCCCGAACTTCTCCCGTTGCTCAGGCTGATTTCTTCGTTTCCAAAATTTCACTCGTCGAAGGAGACCTCCCTCCCGTGTTGGACGTTGAGGTGTTGGATGGTATTCACCCTACCACATTGGTGACCAACGTCAAAACGTGGTTGCGCCTCATTGAGCGCCGCTACGGAGTTCAGCCCATTGTTTACACTAATCTGAGTTTCTATAACAAGCACCTCGCGGGACATCTGGAAGACTATCCGCTCTGGATTGCCCGTTACGGCCGGGAAAAACCAGTACTGGCTTGTGGCCGGGATTGGCAATTCTGGCAATACGGTAGCCGCGGCTTACTGGGAGGCATCGCAGGCTACGTCGACTTCAACGTTTTTGCCGGAGGTTGGGAAGATCTGGACCGGATGACTTACCAAGGAGAAGACATCCTGAGTCGTTCGCTTACGCGGGCCAACTCGCCTCGTCCACAAACCAGTGGAGCTGCCCGCTAGTGGGCTTTACGTGGGCGGCGGGCCACTGCTTGCTCTCCTGAGATTCTCCGAAGATACCCTTAACCTTCTTACGCTTGCTTTCTCCCGTTACCAAAAAAGCTACCTGTTTTGCATTATTGATGACTTGACCACTGAGGCTGATTCGCTGTTGTCCCGTTTCGGGGTGAGTGGCCAAAACGGTGGGCGTTTTCTTATTCCACAATTCCAGCTGGTGGGGAAAAATAGAGGCGGTATGCCCGTCGCTGCCCATTCCTAAGATGATCAAGTCGAATTGCGGCAGACCATTGACCGAGCGGGTATTGACCTCAATTTCCGTCGCGTAGCGTTGGACTTCTTCCGGTGGATCTGCCTCGCCGTGGATGCGGTGAATGTTGTCGGGGGAGAGGTCTAGGTGTTGGAGAAGTAGGTCGTCGGTTACACCGAAATTACTTTCTGGGTCATTGGGCGGTACGCAACGCTCGTCGCCCCAGAAAAAGTGAATATTGGACCAGTCGATGCGGTCGCGGTAGGCTTCGGCCCAGTGTTGGAACAGTAGTTTGGGCGTACTACCGCCGGAGAGCGCAACGGTAAAATCGGGTTGCTTACGCACTGTTTCCGCGAAGAAACGAGCAAAGTCCTCCGCTACGGCGGTGGGGGTGGCGCTTCGGTGTATTTTTGGAGGCATGGGTTGCTTTTAATTAGCTAAAAAATAAACCAAATATAGCTATTTAAGCGTGATTGTCCAGGTGAGCTGGCACCGACGATTTTCCTGCTCACTAACATGGCCAAATACTTCATGTGTAGTGTACTTCTGCGCGCAGCGCTTCACCCACAACTCTGGCCGCAGGTCAGTGAGTACCCCCTACTTCACCGGACGAATCACCGCCATGTACACTGGAAAGTGGTCACTATATCCTCCTAAGTAGGTATCTCCCACGAAAGTGCGAAAAGGATAACCCTTGAAGTGTCCCGTTTTTTGCACCAGGTAATTGGGGTTGTAAATGTGCGCTTGGTAGAAACTGAAGCCATCCTGCTCGTTGTCCAGCCAGTTGTCGGAAACGATGATTTGATCGAAGAGGCTCCAGGCATCGCGCCAGGCGGTGGTGCCCATACCCTTGCGGTAAAACGACCACATGGGGGAGTAGAGGTCGCCCTTGCGGACCTTGTTGCGTTTGCCCTGTGCCCGGAGGACCTTAGCAACGCTAGGGGAAATGGGGTCATCGTTTAAGTCGCCCATGATGACAATTTTGGCATTGGGGACGTTGGTGCGGATGGAGTCCGCTAGATTTTTACAAACGAGGGCGGCGGCGGCGCGCTTGGGGGCCGAGCGAGCTTCTCCGCCCCGGCGCGAGGGCCAGTGATTGACCATGATGAAGACTTGATCGTCGCCGTACTGTCCTTCCACAAGTAGCACGTCGCGGGTGAAGATACGTTCACCGTCTTCGTCATCGTAAATCAGAACCTCGTGGTTCTTACTGTTGGTAACGGTAAAGTATTTGGGGTTATACAGGAGGCCAACGTCGATGCCGCGCTTGTCGGGGCTGTCGTGGTGAACAATTTGGTAGCCCCGCTCCACTAAATTTGGGTGCGCCACCAAGTCTTCGAGCACCGAACGATTCTCAATTTCACATACGCCCAAAATAGAGACACCATCGGGCGAAAGGTCCGTTCCTAGTTTAGCGATCACGCTACTCAGATTGCCCAGTTTGTCCTGGTATAAATCGGTATTGTAGTTTTTATCTCCGGCGGGGGAGAACTCCGTATCGCGCACGTCGGGCGTATCTAGGGTGTCGAACAGGTTTTCCAAATTATAAAACCCAATCAACCCCACTTGGTAATTTTGATTTTGCGCTTGTAGGGTCAACAAGCTCGCAAATAAGAAGCACAGAACAAAAGACAATCGTAGCATTAACCTAATTTTTGTAGTCACAAAAGTACTATTATGACGTGTTTTGCTCGTGGTGGTAACCTTAACAAAACGTTATTTCTGTGGCTTGTGTCGAATTTTGGCTAGCGCAAAAAGTTCGTCACCGTTCGACGCTTTGGGTAAGTTATGGGTGGATTTCAAAATGTCGTATTTGTCAAGGAAATTGGTTTACTAAACTTCCGAAAAGTTTGGTAAACCTAAATGAAATGTACCTTAAATATGCTATTGCTCCCAAACCAAAACGACCCGAAGCACCATTTCAGTACCTCGGGCCGTTTGTCCCACTATTTCAGGAATATTATTTACTGACAGTCGAAAGTCGAGCGGTTGTCCTCAACGTCTGCGGAGCTGCGGAGTAAGCTCACAAAACTGCGGGAAACCCAGGTCTCTGCCGTACTGCTCATATTCTGACGCAACTGTGGAATGTTCGTCGCTTGACCGAGGGCGGGCTTATTCGTCGCTTCGATGATGTATAAACCAGCGGCACCCGTAATAACATCCGAGCGTTGCCCCTGTGCTAAACCAGCGGCTGCGGCGGCTACTTTAGGCTCCTGACCGATACCGGCTACATTGGCTTGGTCAAAAGTGACGCCGGCGGCAGCCTGTACGCTACTGCCGAATTCACTGGCAATGGCGTTGAGATCTTTACCCTGAATACGGCTAGCTACGTTAGCAGCTTTCTTTTCCCGTAGTACTTCGGTTTCCAATTTGTCACGGACGTCCGCTACGGCTGGCATACCGGCGGGAAGTACGTCTTTAAGACCAATCACTACGTATTTATTATCGTAGTAACGACGTGTATCGGCGAAGGAATACGTTTCGGGAGAAACTTCCCCTTCTGACGCACCAAATGCCCAGCAGATAGCGCTCTTGGTTTCTTGGCTAAAGCCCAAAGAACCGAGGCTGAAAGCGTTTTTATCAAAAGCAGGGGTAGAAACCACGCGGAGGTCATTCGCTGCTTGTGCTGCCGTACGCATGTCGGCCAGGGTACCCTGGTCCGCTGCGAACTGCGAGGCCCGCTTGAACACCTCGGTGATGGTACCTTGGGAAGGAACGATTGGCTCACTTACGAAAGCAACCTGTACGCGCTCCGTCGTGCTGGCACTACGGCGCAGAATTTCCACTACGTGTACCCCGAATTGTGTCTTGATTTTGTAAGTAGTACCGATGTCACCCGTGATGAAAAGGAGGTCATTGTATTCCGGTACAAACTGGTTAGGCGTAACGTTTTCAATCTTACCGCCCTGGCTCGCGCTGCCGTCTTCGCTGAACTTAATCGCTAGTGAGTCGAACTCCGCCGCGCCCGTACGCAGTACGTTCATCATGCTGTCGGCCCGTTCGTTAGCCGTGGCGAAATCAGCTGGAGTAGTAGCCCGCAACAAGATGTGACGCGTATCCGCCGTATCCGCCATCGTCGCTTTTGCCCGAACTTTTACTAAACGATACTCTCCATCCTCCACGTAAGGACCGTATACCGACCCCACGGGGATGTTCATAATGGTATCCTTCAACGCACCGTTCAGTCCCGCTTCTTCCGCACTGAAGTAACCGGGTGAGATGATACCGTCATTGGTCAAAACGAAGGTAGAATCACCATTTTCCGCCGTAGCGAAACCTGTTTTGAGGTCCGCCATGGCGGTACGCAACTCCGCAGAATCCGCTGAGGTGGGAATCACGTCGAACACCACGTAGTCAAGGATGCGTTGCTCTTCCTTACGCTCGTAACGGGCGGCGTTGGCTTTCATGTAGCTGCTCAGGTCGCTGTCCGAAACGGTCACTTCTTCGTTAGGAATCTGATCATAAGTGATTTTTACGAAGTTGATGTCCGTCGTTTGGCTTTGGTTGGCGTAACCTGCTTCGGCCATCCAAGATGGGGTGTACATGGCTTGGCTCACGAGGCTCTGCAACTTCGTTTGGAGGCGATTCTTGCGGATCATATCCCGCTGCATCAACCAGAAGGTACGGAATTGGTCGCCGTATTGTTCCATCTCGTTGTTCTCCATATTGG
>JBCDIR010000174.1:0-6089 GCA_038748735.1 Bacteroidota bacterium
AATTATTATGCTGCCTACACCGCTCTAGAAATAGGATGGGAAGGTGGCGACCAGTCGCAAGAAGTGAAACTAGTCCGTCAAGAGTCTTTTGATAACTTCACGGAAGTACAAACACTGCCGCTTAATTCAGGAATTGACCTAATTACAAGGCTCTGGTAAAACCGCCTGAACTGCTTACCACAGGGGAGGCATCCGCAACGTGTGGGTGCCTCCTTTTTTCGGACGAGGAATTAGCGTTAGAGATATGGCAAAAAGCAGGTTTAAAAATTTCGTTGGCCAGCTCCATTTGTGGCTAGGTCTAGCCTCGGGCATCATTGTATTTATGCTCGGGATCACGGGGTGCATCTTGGCGTTCGAGGTAGAAATTAAAGAATGGTGGTATGCGGATAGGCTCTTTGTCGCCAGCGAACCAAATGAGCAACCATTGCCCTTGAGTCAATCCCTGGCGGCTGCCCAGCGCGAAATGGGTGTGGACATAGGCGTTCAGCGGCTACTCGTACCCGGTGATCCCGACCGTTCCGTGGTTGCGGTAAATTACACCGACACCGGAGTGCCAAAATCCGATGGTGTTTGGTATTGGGATGGCATCGAGCGTTATCTACATGTCTACGTCGATCCGTACACCGCCCAAGTGCTTGGCCAGCACGATGAAAAGTTTGATTTCTTTTACTTCGTCGAGTGGCTGCACTATAGCTTACTATTAAGAACGGACCTCGGAAAACACATAATCGGCACCGCGACGCTAATTTTCGTTATTCTTCTGATTACCGGTCTTGTGCTTTGGTGGCCCAAAACCAAGAAGGCCCTGAAAATGAATACGTGGTTCCGCTGGAAACCCACCACCAAGTGGAAACGCAAGAACTACGATCTGCACAACATCGTTGGGTTCTACAGTATGTTTTTGGTCATCTTTATTGCCCTCACGGGGCTGATGTGGGCCTTTGCTTGGTTCGACAATGGGGTACAGTGGATGGCCAATGGAGGGCAAACTATCGAGAAAGAGCGCCCCACCATTGAATCGACCATCACGACATCCGGCGGAGTGCAGCAACCACTGGATATCATTCACCATAGCTTAAAAACCGATTACGCCGAAGCGGAGATGTACTACATCAATCTGCCGCATGACTCTGCAGGAACCATCAACGGTTACGTAAAATATGCGGACCGCACTAAAAACGTCAACCTACAATTTGATCAATACAGCGGTGCCCTGCTCCACACCGCCAACAGATGGGCCGACAAAACGGGAGGCGAAAAGGTGTGGGCCTACAACTATGACGTTCACACGGGGGCTATCGGCGGTATCGTCGGCAAGACCATCGCCTTTTTCCTCAGCCTCTTTGCCGCCAGCTTCCCCGTAACCGGGACCTACATCTGGTGGGTTAAATACCAAAACAAACGGCGGGCGGAGCGTAAACGACGGGAACGGGAAAGGCGTAAATCCACGCGCGGGCGTGAACGGCCCGGGTACCAACTTCAAACCACCCCAGAAGAAGGAAAAGTCCCGGAAACGGTACGGTAATATAGATGCTTTAGGCGCGGCCGGTAGTTTGACCAGCTTCGAGCACCCCCGACCGAGGTGCTCGAAGGCAAGAGTCCGTGCCGGCCACGGCCTGGTGTCCCTGCTCGATGAGTTAAGGGCTTCCCAGTAGTCAAAAACTACTCGCTACGGCTTGCGTGAGCTTGGCCCACTCCGGCTTTCGTTTCAGCCGCATATCTACGTAGCGTGTCGTTAAGTAAGCACCAATTAGGCTAACGGCAACACCTTTCATGAACACGAACACATCCGCCATGCCCGTTCCGGACTGTAGCTCCAGCAAAAAATCGGGTGCCAAGTACAGGAATAAAACCATGAATACGGCGAAAAGGATCGTCCCCACGGCACCGGAGTAGATACCCTGCGCTACGTCACTGACGTAATTTTGGTGGGTTGTTGGCAAATCGATGCGCAATTGCTTGATGCTGTAGTACAGAATGATGATATTTCGTGCTCACCGGACGCAAAGCTCTTTACCCTCCCTGTTTCACGAACGATACCAGCCCTACCCCCTGTCCTGCATCACCGTGAAGCCGCAAAAAGTAGAGTCCCTCCGGCAAGCCACTTATGTCTACGGGAGTGGATGTCGTCAACCACTTAGTAGTGCTAGCTACTTCCCGCCCAAGCTGATCGTAAATGCGGTAGGTGTAGCGCCCATTAGGCAGGTGCTTCAAACGAAGCGTATTCCGCGTAGGGTTAGGGTAGGGGATTAAACCGTAGGGGTTTACGTCTGGACTAACCGTCGCGGTACTCCCCACGGTGATTGTCTGGGTAACGACGGACTCCCCACACTCCCCGATGACGCGCATTTCAACTTCATATTCGCCGGAGGAAGGAACGCCGAAGGAGTCACTGTTAAGGGCACCACTGGCCTGATTTTCTCCGTTAATAAGAAAGGTGTACGTGAGGCCGGGGATCGGGTTGCTGATGTTGTATCCGACACTCGCCGTAGTACTCGCGAACGTAACGGCTAGTGGCGTAGGACCGGGGCAGATCACTTCACAAACGGTAGAGTCTCGCCAACCCATTAGCGGAGTAAGGCTTACGCTTTGGGGATCCTCAGCGAGCGCGATGGTGCCAACGGAGAGGTTGACATCAGCCCGCGTTACACCGGTAAGCGAATCGATGGGTAAACCTTGCCGGTTGCCGGGGCAGCCCCAGCCACGTTGCTGGATACCCTTGAGAAAAATGGGGAGGACGCGGTTGGTTGCGTTATCGAACGCCTCTCCGGCAGCGATGATGCTTTCATTAGCACTCAGTAAGGGACGGGTGCGGGTGCCGCCCTGACTGCCACGCCAAGCCTGACTATTCTGGGGAGTACCATCTGACGCTAAATCGACAATGGTATTATCAGTAGCGAAAAGGAAGCCGTCCAAAGTGGCCGTGAGCCCTTCGGCGTTGCCGCTGCCGAGATTAAAAGAGCGACCGGGTGTGCCATCGTTGGCGTATTGTTGAGCGTACTGCTTGTCGGTGCCAATAATTTGGAAAAAGCCATCATTAGCGGCGTTTTGTCCGATAAAACTCCCATCGGCATTTCCCGTGTTAGCAGTGGTGCGGACGGCACTCACTACGCTTCCATCGGCTCGTAACTGTACTAGCAGTGCGCTGCGCTTAGAGTTCTGATCAATGCTGACGCCCGAGAGCCAGAGGTTGCCGTCGGGAAGCGGTAGGGCCGCATAGAGATAGGTAAACAGTTGGTCGGAGTAGACTCGGGCACTTTGTACCACTCCAGCGGGCGTCATTACCACTACGAACGTACCCAAACCAATGGTGCCATTACTCGCGTCGGCGTTGCCGAGGAGCAACCAGTTGCCATTGGGTAGTTCAACAATGGAGCGTAGGTCCAGGGCCGAGGAGGCACCAAAGCGATGTTTGTCTTTATAGGTCCCGTCGGCACCAAAACGAAGCAGTAGGATTTGCTGTTGGGCTCCCGCTACGTTTTCGCGGACATTGCCCGCCACTAGTAGGTCGCCGTTGTCGAGTTCGATGATCGCTTCAGCGCTGATGAGTTGATCCTCAGGCGTTCCCCAGCGCTGGACGGAGCGAAGTTGACCGACGGTATCCAACTGGAGTAGGAGGCCCGAACGTTCGAAGCCAACGAAGGTTTCACCGAGGAGCCAAACGTCTTCAGTGGCGGTATGCAGGAGCAGATCGTTGACTCCACCACTCGTCGCGTTGCTGGCCGGAAGTACAAGCCGTTCGTAACTGGAGGAAGACTGGCCGTAGGTGAAGGTAGGGACGAGTACTATTGTTAGTAGAATTCCGTAAAATAATTGACGCAAAATGCGTTCGTTGAGTAAGTACATTACCGGGTTGGATTTTGGATGATGGCGGGGCTATTCCCACTGTTCTCCAAAGGTCTTATGGTCGAGTATAGTGGCTTTGCTCAAAACGGACAAGGTGTTGCTCATTTTGGTAAAGCTCCCAGTCCCGGTGAAGCTTCGGTAGGTAGATCAGCTTTCGTTACATCCAAACAGGTCTTTAAGTTGGAGTATTCAACCATCAGCTAAGCACGATAAGCAAAAACACCCCTTGGTCACTTACCCCCCACAAAACTCCCGGGGATTACGTCCAAACCGCTCGGTAAATTTTCGGCTGAAGTAACTCGCGCTTTCTATCCCGATGGTGTAGCGGACTTCCGCTACCGTGGCGTATGCACCGCTCTCTAGCATTTCCCGGGCCTTTTGGAGTCGTAATTCTAGAATAAACTTTACGGGGGTCAGTCCCGTAGTGGCACTAAGCAAGCGGGAAAGCTGTCGCTGACCGTAACCAAGTTCACGGGCCATCTCTTCGACGGTAAAGCCAGCGTCAGCTAGGCGCTGCTTCACGAGAGCTTCCGCGCGTTGGACCAGGTTGTCCTCCGGAGCCATCTCGGTTTCCTTTGGTTGGTTTTCTATCCTCACGGCCCGATTGCGGAGTAGGCTGTTGATTCGTGCTTGATATTCAGGTAAGCGAAAGGGCTTGGTCACGTAGTCGTCGATGCCAAGGCGGAAGCCCCGTAAGACGTCCTCCTCCAGATTACGAGCGGTGAGAAGTAAAAAGGGGATGTCGCGCCATTCTTCCCGCTCGTTGATGCGCTCGCGCAGCTCGAAGCCGTCCATGCCGGGCATCATCACGTCCGATGAAATCAGGTCGAAGGTTTCCCGGCTCAGGACGGCCAGGGCGGCGGTACCACTGGGAGCCGTAGTCACCGAGTAGTAAGGCCCTAAATGACGTTCAAGATAAGCGGCCATTTCCAGGTTGTCTTCTACGACGAGGAGGCGGGCTTGTCCACTAGTAGCTTGCCAAACGTGCGCGATACTATCTTCGGGCGCGGCTGCCGGCGAAGCGTCAGCTAGTCCTGACGAGCGAAGTGAGTCTCTGGGTGCAGGAGCCGGATCGAGAGCCGGGGCTTCGGCTACGGTGCTTACCGCCACCGGTAGCCGCAAGATAAAGGTACTTCCCTTGCCTACGGTACTGTTCAAGTACAGGTCGCCGCCCAGGTAACGGGCCAGCCGGCGGGCCAGGTTAAGGCCGATGCCGGTACCGGTTTGGTGGGGGGCGTTGTCCGCGGACTGATAGTAACGATCGAAGATCCGTTCCTGCTCCTGAGGGGCGACGCCGGGCCCCTGATCGGTGACCGCTATGACCAGTTCGTCTTTTTCCCGTACGGCAGTAAGGGTAACCGTCTCACCAGCGGGGCTGAACTTCAGGGCGTTGGAGACTAGGTTGTTGACGATTTTCTCTAGCTTTTGTAAGTCGGTTTCCAGGCGCTCCTCCGGGGCAAAGGAGCCGGTGTAGGCCAGAGAAACTCCTCGCAAATCAGCCAGCGACTCGAAGGCGTAGAGGAAACGCCGCAGCGTCGGCTCGGGGGTGAAGGCTACCTCATTTTTTGCTAACTGACCGGCTTCGAGTTTACCCAGGTCCAGAATTTCGTTAACCAGGGTAAGCAGGTTTTGGCTGTTGCGGTGGGCCAGCTCCAGGTCGGGTTTGAGGTTGATCTGCTTAAGGCGGCCGATGGCTTCCTCCAGTGGGCTGGTAATGAGGGTCAGCGGGGTGCGGAGCTCGTGGCTGATGTTGGTGAAAAAGCGGGTTTTAAGGCTGTCGAGCTCGCGGAGTTGGGCGGCTTCAGCTTCGCGCTTATCTACTTCTAGGGCGAGTTCACGGCGGCGGAGGCGGTTACGTTGGAGGACATACTGGAAGAGGCATACTAGCAAAAGCAAGAGCCCGAGGGCGATAAAAAGGAGGCGATTCCGTACGTTTTTCTCCCGGGCGATGGCCAAGGACTGCTCGGCAATCCGTCGGTTCTTCTCCGACAGCGAAAGCCGCGCCGCACTCGCCGCGGTAGCGTCGGCTAGTTCGCGTTGATAGAGGGTATCATTGAGCGCGAAGCCGAGTTGGGTGTAGCGGTAAGCGGAGTCCGCCCGCCCCAACTCAAAGTAAATTGTGGCCAGATGCCGATAAGCATCCGTCAGATGGGTAATTACTCCGTATTCCTGGCCTAATTCAATACTACGGCGGATGTAGTGCACCGCCGAGTCCCGCAGGCCGAGCGTATCGTAGGTTTGCC
>JBCDIR010000175.1:0-6065 GCA_038748735.1 Bacteroidota bacterium
CCCGTCTTCATCTACGATAATGAACTCTACACTGCCACCTCCAATGTCCATCACCATCCAGCGATTTGGCTGCGGACCGATGGCCTGACGTACGCCCTGGTAGTTGTGCGGGTCGTTCGGCGTTAGCGCTTAGTAGTGCTGTGGCCAAGGGCGAATTTCAATAGACATTATGAACACAACTTATCATAGGTCTAAACTTGCTCTTTCCGGCGCTATTGGCGTTAAAAAGCCTCGCCGTAGCTAAGGCTATGCCTACGTCTTTTGCCTTAATAGCACCAAAAATAGCGGCGTTTCCTCCCTACATAAATTATATTCATAACGTCCAATTTATCGTAGTTTTGTCAACCAAGCAAGTACTAAGCCAACTAAAATATGAGTGATACTTCTTCTCCCCTCTTCGCCGTGATTGACTGTGGAACGAACACCTTTCATCTGCTCATTGCGCAGTCGACGGCGGCGGGCGGATTTACCGAAGTTTACCGCGAGCGACGCTTCGTTAAATTGGCGGAGGAAGGTATTGAACGGATTGGTGAACGGGCCTACGCGCGTGCCAGGCAAGCGCTCTTGGACTACGCAGAAATCATTGCGCAGCACGAAGTTGTGGCCACCCGCGTTTCCGGTACGGCAGCACTGCGCACGGCCAGCAATGGTCCCGCTTTCGTTGCGGATATTGCATCTGCCACGGGCTTACAAATTGACATCATTCCCGGCAAGGAAGAAGCCCAACTCATCTACCAGGGCGTACGTCAGGCCATCGGTCCGCAGCCAAATCGCTGGATGGTGATGGACATTGGAGGTGGCAGTGTAGAGTTCATTATCGTAGATGAAGACGGGGTGCGTTGGTTCGAGAGTTTTCCCGTCGGCGTAGCGGTTTTGTACCAAAAACTGCATCACTCGGAACCCATTAGCCCTAGCGAAATTACCGCAGCACGAGCCTTCCTCCAAGCAGAATTAGCACTCCTACAACTCGCCCTAGCGCGCTACCCCGTGACTCACCTCGTGGGCGCAGCAGGCACCTTCGACGTTATCGCTAAGGTGATGGGGACCCACCAGCCGACGCCACACTGTCACGCCGTTAGCCTGGCCAATTTTGACCGTTTCTTAGGTCGCGTCCTGGCGGCCAACCGAGCAGAACGCCACGCCATGACGGATATTCCTGACAATCGCGCTGACATGATTGTCGTAGCTTTGCTACTCGTGGAAGAGGTGCTCCAAATGGCAAATATCGAGCAATTGACCGTCTCCGATTTTTCGATGAAAGAAGGTATGTTAGCACAGTTACTGAACGCCAGCTAGTGCTCTGTCAAGTTTGAAAGAAGGGGTGAGGTATCAGCAGATTTTGTGGCCAATCAAGGCAGAGGTTCCTGCGCATAGCCTAAGCTACGCAAGGGGTTCTCTAACGAAGAGTGGGCGCAAAAGATGCCATAGATTGCTCCTTTATTGAGACTTGACAGAGCACTAAAGTATCACGCCATAGAAAAGTGGCCAGCAACATTCGCTACTGGCCACTCTTATAATTAGGTAAGTCTAGCAACGCATCGCCGAAGCGACGGTATCGCTACTGTTTCACTATTGTCGTACGTGAAGCGCTCAGTTCGTCGCTCATTTCCACGACGTACTGGCCAGCGGGCAAATCGGCTAAGTCGAGCGTGAGCTGGTTGTCTCCCGTAACGAGTTGTTCGGTTTGCAGACGCAGCGTCTGGCCAAAGAGGTTGACCATCCGTACTTGGGCCGTGGTGCTGGTCGCTACGCTTACTTTCAGTTGTACTCGATCCGTTGCGGGGTTCGGAAAGGCCGTCAGTGCAGTGGCTAGTTCCGGCAAGTCATTCGTACTGACGGAAGCATCGCTGATGACCACGGGGGCATCCAAGCGCGCTGCGCCGTCACCACCGCTACCCTGGGCGTTATTGGCCGCTACTACGGAAGCGTAGAAATTGACGTTACCCGAACCAGATGCGGGCGCTTCCCACTGAAACTCGAAGACATTGCTCTGGCTGCGCATGCTGTGTTCTACGTACTGACGGCTGCCGGAGAGCGTGGTCACTTGCTGGCCACTACCGGCCGTAAAACTACCAGCGTTATCGTTATTATCGTGAAGTGCGACGGCCTGAAAACCGTAGACCTGCGCGCCCATATCCGCGTTAACGGTAATGCGTACTGTGTAAGATTCGCCAGCCATATAGTCGGTTACAGCTTGGCCATTGTCCAGCACTTCGAGGGTCATCGTGGGATTAAAGGCGCCAACGGCGTGACAGTTACCACAAAATCCATTGGCTACGGGACTCCCCGTACGATCCTGGCCCTGGACCGCACCCGGACCACTAGAATTTCCTAGAAAGAGCACTGCGGCGCAGAGCACAAAAGATAAGGTGTAAATAATTCGCATAAGTTTGATTGGTATGTTTGGTAATTGTATTGTACTTAAAACTAAGACTATTCTCCCGAACGAAGGACTAAAAGGTAGTTAAATGTCGTAGCGCTTTCGAGGAATACGGCTGTTTGGATTTAATTTTTTGGCGGAGGAATGTCGAAATCCAACTCAGGATGATACCCTTCCGTACCCCGAAAATAGTCGTAAAAGTGTTCAAAATCTTGTTCCTTATCCCCCGTGGGCCAGTAGGGAGCGCTGAAGCGAATTTCGCCGTGGCCCCAGTCGAAAGCGCAGTAGACGAGTGGCACCTTGGCCTGTAAGGCAATGTAATAAAAGCCCGTTTTGAGGTGGTCTACCTTGGAACGTGTTCCTTCGGGTGCTAAACATAGGCGGAATACCTCGCGCCGAGGAAAAACCGCCGCTACTGCATCGACAAAATTGTTGCTTTTACTGCGGTCGACGGGTACTCCCCCCAGGGCACTGAACAGTTTGCCGTAGGGCCAGCGAAAGAGCGAATCTTTCCCGACGTAGTGAATATCCGTTTCAATGATGGGACGAATAGACAGTCCCACCGGGAAGTCCCAGTTGGAGGTGTGGTGTAGCACCGGAACGACGCATTTAGCGGGCAAGGGTTCGGTAACGATGATCTGCAAATTCGACCAATCCATGTACCAATGCGCTAATCTTTTTTTCCAATTCAAAACGTTGACATCTAGTTATTCCTGCTCAAAGTAAGGCATCCAATGGTAGAGCGGGTAAGGAAAGTGAGGAAAAATTACGTTTTTTGTGGGAAAAACTCCCAAATAGCAGGGCGTGTTCCATCCTCAACGCACATTTGTAACGCTGGTAGCCACCTTAATCGTGGCGCTACTCCGTGCCCAAGGCGCAACGGATTCTCTCGAAGTATTCTTCGAGCCACCCGGTGGTTTTTACAACAGTGAACAGGCCATTGAGTTGTACGCACCCGGTGCCACGGCCATCTACTATACGCTGGATGGTTCGGCCCCGACGCGTCAGTCACAGGCTTACGCCGGGGAGATTCGGTTATCCGAAACGGCCGTGGTGCGGGCCATCGCCTTTGCCAACGATCAGCCGGGTAGCCGCTACGGGCAATCGTATTTTTTTCGGGAGGAAAGCACTGCCTTTCCGATTGTTTCCATCGGAATCAGTCCCGGCATCTTGTTTCACCCTAGCCGGGGTATTTTCGTGCAGGGCAGCAACGCGGTCGACTCGCTATGGTATAAACCCGGCGCTAATTTCTGGTCGAGGCGGGAGTACCCGGCCCACATCGACCTCTTTACGGCGGAGGGCGAGTTGGTCCACAATCACCTGACGGGCTTGCGCTTGTTCGGTGGAATGAGTCGCTTGTTTCCACAAAAGTCACTAGCGCTGGTTACGCGCAAGCGCTACGGAAAATCACGGTTCAAGCATCCCATTTTTGGCAAAAAAGCGCCCAAATCCTTCAAATTTTTAGTATTGCGCAACAGCGGCAGCGATTTTGGTAAGAGCCATTTCCGCGACGCTTTTATGACGGAACTCGTGCGCGATTGGGATCTGGAAACCCAAGCCTACCAACCCGCCCACGTGTACATCAACGGTAACTACTGGGGCATTTACAACTTACGGGAGAAGGTAAACCGCTACTTCGTCGCTAGCCACGCCGACGAGGTCGACCGCGACAGTATTGACCTGCTGGAACACTACGCCGTACGCAAGCGGGGTTCGCGCCGTCACTACCAGAGTTTGTTGGACTTTTTAGAACGCTATGATCTGGATGTGCAGGGCAACTACGAATACCTGGAAAGTCTCATGGAGGTGGATAATTTTATGTATCACCAAATTGCGCAAATTTATTTTAACAACCAGGATGCGGGTGGCAACATCAAGTACTGGCGACCAAACAACACCCCCGAAGGTCGTTGGCGCTGGATACTCTACGATACGGACTGGGGCTACGGCTCGCACAGCGAACAAGCCTACCGACACAACAGCTTAGCATTTCATACGGACCCCGCCGGACCGCACTGGCCCAATCCGCCCTGGAGCACGCTCTTGTTGCGCAAGTTGTTACAAAATGAAGGTTTCCGACACCGCTTCGTCAATGCGTTTATGGACAAATTGAATACTAGCTTTTCGTCCGAGCAGGCTACGGGACTCTTAACGGAGTTCTACGCCCAGTACCGGCCCGAGATTGGTCGTCACCTCCAGCGTTGGCGTTTATCCGAAAGCTACTGGGAAGAACAGGTGGACATCATGCGTGATTTTGCGGCCAAGCGCCCGGAGTACCTGCGTTCGTACCTAGATGATTACTTCGACGGGGGTGGCGCGCGTGCCGTGCTTGTTGAA
Source organism: Bacteroidota bacterium (assembly GCA_038748735.1). Classification (GTDB taxonomy): domain Bacteria; phylum Bacteroidota; class Bacteroidia; order Chitinophagales; family Saprospiraceae; genus Lewinella. The sequence continues at coordinate 4,718 of JBCDIR010000175.1, forward strand.
GCAAGTCCCGGAGGAAAGGTGTTGGTTAACCAGCAAGAAGAAGTGGAGCGTTTGGACGGTTATTATTTTGCTAATTATCCGATTCAGCTGCGGGCTATTCCACGCTACGGGTACCGCTTTGCGGGTTGGGCGCACGATGAACTGGCCGACCGGGAAATCACTGCTGACCTGAAAGCCAAACGCCGCTACGTCTTCCGCGCCCGTTTTGAACCGTTCACCCACCCACTCATGGACCAAGTCATGATCAACGAGGTGTGTCCGAAAAGCAAACGCACCGACGACTGGATTGAGATCTATAATAATAGTGACGAAACGGTCGACCTGACGAATTGGACCCTGACCGATGCCCGCAACGAATTCCGTTTCCCGACGGTAGCGTTGCTCCCCAATGACTACCTCATCCTGTGCCGTAATGCCGAAAAATTTCGAGCCGTCCACCCGGATGCGTACAATGTAGTAGGGGGAATGGGTTTTGGTTTGAACAAACGCCAGGAGAACTTGGGGCTGTACGACGGTCTGGGTGCCACCGTGGATAGTTTTGCCTACGAAGTGCCACTACAGGACACCGCTTTTACCCTCAGCCTCCTACTGCCGACCGTGGATAATGCGGAAGCAGAAAATTGGGAATTACGTCCCGGTCGTGGCACGCCCAACGCGGCCAATCCGTACTACGTGGAGTCGCGCGTTCGTATTGAACAAGCGCAGTGGCTGCGCTTGGGTCTAGCAGCGGGCGTACTTATTTTGGGTTTACTAGCGTTGTACTGGCGACGTCAACAACTTGCGTAATTATGGCCCTAGCCTGTACCGTTATTGTCACCACCCACAACGAAGCAGCAAACATTGAGCGCTGCTTACGCAGTGTTGCGCCCCTAACGGATGATGTGTTGGTCGTAGACAGCTTCAGTACGGACGATACCGTGCGCAAAGCAGCATCGTTGGGGGCAAAAGTGCTACAACGCGCCTACCAGGGCCCCGCCGAGCAAAAAAACTGGGCGATTCCCCAGGCTCGCCACGAGTGGATATTATTACTCGACGCCGACGAAGCGGCTACGCCCGAACTTTTAACGGAGATACAGGCGTTACTCCGCCTGCCCACTGGTCCACCCGAGCAGTTGTACTGGATTCCCCGCAACAATTACTTTCTGGGACAACGCATCCGTTTCAGCGGTTGGCAAGGCGACCGTGTCATCCGCTTTTTTCACCGCGAACACGGTCGTTATAATGACCAGCAAGTCCACGAGGAGATCATCACGACGGGAAAACGCGTGAGTCAGTTGCGGCACCATTTGGACCACTACACCTACCGTTCCTTGGATCACTACTTGGACAAAACCCGCCGCTACGCCCG